>JAZKGR010000052.1:0-20664 GCA_040385775.1 Pseudomonadota bacterium | reverse complement strand
GGTGACTGGCCATCAGCTTGCGGCGCAGCGCCAGCGGGTCCTGCTGCGTCGCCGCGGCGATTTCATCGAGAAAACATTCAAGGTAAATGGTGTTCTGGTTCAGGTTGACGCCGCGCCAGAAACCCGGCGGCACGCTCGGGTTGCGCATCGCATGGTCGATCAGCAGGTTGGGGAAGCTGTAGCCGATGGAGGCTTCCGGCCCCGGCGCATTCAGCCCCTGGAACACCACCGGGTCCAGCCCGTTGCGGATGTTTTGCGGAAACACGCCGGCCAGGATGGACTGTCCGGAGATGCGCATGTGCAGCGCCGTGATATTGCCCTGCGCGTCCAGCCCGGCCTGCAGCTTGCACTGCGTGACCGGGTGGTAGAGGCCATGCAACATGTCCTCCTCGCGTGACCACAGCAGTTTGACGGGCACACCCGGCATCTGTTTGGCGATGTCCACCGCCTGGCGCACCCAGTCATGCACTGCGCCGCGCCGGCCAAAGCCGCCGCCCAGGTGGATCTTGTAGACCTCGCACTTCGACGCGGGCAGGCCGGCGGCTTCCGAGGTGGCAGCCAGCGCGGCCTCGCCGTTCTGCGTGGGTGTCCAGACTTCGCAACGCTCGGGCGTCCAGCGCGCGGTGGCGTTCATCGGCTCCATGGTGGCGTGGTTCTGGTGCGGGTAGGCGTAGACAGCTTCGATGCGGCGCGCGGCCGAGGCCAGAGCGGCTTTGGCATCGCCATTCTGGTTGCCTACCACGGCGTCGGTCGCGTCCAGGCCGGCCTTGAGCATTTGCGCCACGCTGGCACTCGAGTTGGCAACGTTCGGCCCGTTGTCCCATTCGATGGGCAGGGCATCCAGCGCGGTTTTGGCGTGCCACCAGGTGTCGGCCACCACCGCCACCGCGCTGTCCCCGACACGCACGACCTTTTTCACGCCCGGGCGTTTTTCAATGGCGGCGGCGTTGAAACTTTTGAGCTTGCCACCGAACACCGGGCAGTCCTTGATGGCGGCATTGAGCATGCCCGGCATCTTGAGATCGGCGCCGTAGATCTGCCGGCCGGTGACCTTGTCAATGGTGTCCAGCCGGGCCAGGCGCTTGCCGACAATTTTCCAGTCCTTCGGGTCCTTCAGCGTGACCTGGGCCGGCGGAGTGAGTTTGCCGGCGGCGGTGGCCACCTTGCCATAGGTCGTTGTTCGGCCACTGGGGGTGTGCGTGATGACGCTGGCGGCTGCGCGACATTCGGCCGCCGGCACTTTCCATTCGTCGGCCGCCGCCTGCACGAGCATCAAACGCGCCGTCGCGCCTCCCTTGCGCACATAGTCGTGCGACTCGCGTATGCCGCGGCTGCCGCCGGTCGAGAAGTTGCCCCAGGCGCGGTTGCGCGCCAGGTTTTGGCCGGGCGTCGGGTATTCGGTGGTGACTTTGGCCCAGTTGCATTCGAGCTCCTCGGCGACCAGTTGTGCCAGGCCAGTCAGGCTGCCCTGGCCCATCTCGGAGCGCGCGATGCGGATGATCACCGTGTCATCGGGATGGACCACCACCCAGGCATTGATTTCTGGCGCGGGGCCGGACTGGGCCAGCGCCTGACCCGCCAGCGGGATGTGGAAGGCCACGACCAGGCCCGCCGAGGCGGAGGTGGCGAGGAAGCCGCGGCGGTTCAGCCCGCCCGCGGGCATGGGAAGAGACTCCGAATGTTCAGGGGACGGCTGCTTCATGTCGTGCTCCCGTCGGTGTGCTGGATCGCCAGCGCGGCGCTTTTGGTGTTGCCGCCGGCAGCCACCACCTTGATGGCTGCACGCACCCGGTTGTAGGTGCCGCAGCGGCAGATATTGGTCATCGCCTGGTCGATGTCGGCGTCGGTCGGGTTCGGTTTGGTTTTGAGCAAGGCCACCGCCGTCATCACCATGCCGCACTGGCAGTAACCGCATTGGGGCACATCGAGCGCGGCCCAGGCTTTTTGCACCGGGTGAGAGCCATCGCGTGACAGGCCCTCGATGGTGACGATTTTCTGGTTGGCGCCGACGCTGGAGACCGGTCGCACGCAACTGCGTGTGACCACGCCGTCGATATGCACGGCACAGGCACCGCATTGCGCGATGCCGCAGCCGTATTTGGTGCCGGTCAGCCCGAGCTGCTCCCGGATCACCCACAGCAGGGGTGTGTCACCCTCCGCCTGAAACTCCCTCACGCTGCCATTGACGTTGAGTTTTGCCATGCTTCGCTCCTGATTTTTTTCAAGGTGACTGAACCGGTAAGCCCGCCGATCGTAGCGCCCGCCCGAGGCAATTGCACTCGCTATTCATATACCTGAGTAAATGTAAAGAACTCGGCGGCCAGGTCGGCGGGAAGCTGGGCCTGATTTGCTGCACAGAGTCCGGGTAAACCCATGGATTGGAGGCATTCGAAAGTCTGCGGTACCAGCTGCAGTCGTTGAAAAATCCTACGCCTCTTCGTCTCACGTCATGCTTCGGTGCGCCAGTGCAAAAAAGAGTCATTGTCAAAAACTTTTTTTGGCATGGCCCTGTGGTGATGTGGGGCTTCAATTTCTCATTGATAGACCAGAGGTAAACACCTTCATCGGTCACGCGGCCACTACCGGTAATGCGTAAGGCCCAACGGCTTACGTCGTAAGTTTTCGTCTGTGACAACTTCACCTATGACCGCACTTTTCTGCGGGTCAAATCCATTGCATTGACCAAGCCGCAGCAAGTTCCACAATTGATTACCGTGCATTGGTTCACGGCTGAGCCACGGGTTTCGGGGTGGTTTTTCTGGGAAACCTCGTTGTCAAACTTGACGGGATGATGTGGGGCGCGGCATGACTCAGATGGTTGGAAAAAGTGGTTCGCGGATGCCGGGCGCCGCGCGGTCCGGCATGGTGGGCCTGGCGGGCTGGAGCCTGAGCCTGATGACCCTGGCGCAGCTTGTGCCGCCGGCCACCGATCCGGGCCGGCTGCGCGAACGTTTCGACATTCAGACCTCGCCGGATGGTGATTCGGTGGCACCCAAGCTTGAAGCGCAGCGGCCCTCAGAGTTGCCAGAGTCGCTCAAATCCATCCGTGTGACGCTTGAGCGCATCAAGGTGGAAGGCTCCGGCGTGCTGCCCGCGGCCGCGCTTCAATCCCGCACCGACGCCTACACGGGGCGTGAAGTCACTGGCGGTGACATTCTTCAGCTGGCTTCGGAACTCACAGCGATGTACCGCAATGCGGGCTACATTCTGTCGCAGGTGCTGGTGCCGCCTCAGTCGCTGTCTGGCGGCACGCTGAGGCTGCAGGTGGTGGAGGGTTACATCAACGCTGTGACGCTGCGGGCTGGGGAGGGTGTGAGCACGACTGTCCGTGAATCGCTGGCCCGCATCGGGGAAAAAATCAGGGCGTCCCGGCCGCTGGATGCGCTCGTGCTGGAGCGCTACCTGCTGATCGCCAATGATTTTCCCGGCATTGAACTGCGCAGCATCCTGTCGCCCTCCCAGGTCCAGGGCGCGGCCGACCTCACGCTGGTGGCCAGCGTCAAGAGAATCGAGGGTTTCGCGTCTGTGGACAACTACGGCTCGAAATATCTCGGGCCCGGTCAGGTACTTGCCGGGGTGACGGGCAACCAGTTGTTGGGGGTGAATGACCAGTGGCGTGCCATTGCCGTAGGGACGGGCGACAGGGAGATGGCGTATGCCCAGCTGTCGTACAGCCAGGTCATCAGCATTGAAGGACTCAGGCTGTCGGCGGCGGTCTCGCGGGCGCGTACGCAGCCCGGCGACGTGCTCAAGCCTTTCGATGTCCGCGGCGCAGCCGATACCACCTCCATCTCGGCGACGTACCCGCTGCTGCGTTCGCGCAATGAAAGCGTGCTCGCGCGCCTGACCTACGACCATGCGGACATACGGACCGACATTCTCGGCGCCCGCGTGATCGAGGACCGGATTCGTGCGCTGCGCCTGGGGCTCAGCTGGCGCGTGCTGGACCGTTTTGACGGACAAAATGTTCTCGAGCTGGACTTCAGCCAGGGCCTGGGCGGCACGGACGAGGGCGACCTGCTGAAAAGCCGGGCCGGCGCCAAGGGCGTGTTTAACAAGCTGGGCTTTGACTATGAGCGCGCACAGTTTTTCAGCGCCAGCACCAGCCTGGCTGTGGGCATCGCTGGCCAGTGGGCCAACACGCCGCTGCTGTCCTCCGAACAGTACGCCCTGGGTGGCCGGCGTAATGGCCGGGCTTACGAACCGGCAGAACTGGTGGGTGAACGCGCGCTGGCTTTTCGCCTTGAGCCGCGTTATGCCGGCGTTCTGGATGCGCCGGGTTTTCGCTCTTACCAGACCTATGGTTTTTACGAGCTCGGCAGGGTCTGGCGGGTAGGCTCGCCGGCTGCCGGTGTTCCGGCCAGCCAGAGCCTGGCGTCGGCGGGCGTGGGTGTGCGCCTGTTTCTGCAGAACAAGGTGGCAGCGAGTTTTGAAGCTGCTTTGCCCCTGACCAAAACCGTTGCGAGCGAACGCAGCAGCGCCAAAGACATTCGCTTGCTGGGAGCCTTGCTCATGCGTTTCTGACCCATCGCCTACCACCACGAATCGAGGTGACCCATGACATCTGCTCTTCATCCATCCCATTTGAAGTCCGGGCAAGGTCACGCCCGGTTCGCGTCTTCTTTTGTGCTCAAGGCGCTGCCATCAGCCCTGATGCTGGTCTTTGCAAACGCGGGCTGGGCGGCCGATCCCACCATCAATGTGGGCGGTGCGGCAGGATTGCCGCTGAACGGCTCGGTTGCCGCCGGCTTGGCGACCGGCAACGTCAGCGGGAACCAGCTCACCGTCACCCAGACCACGGCTCGGGCGGTCATTGACTGGTCATCGTTCAATATCGGCGCCGGCAAGTCTGTCCATTTCGCGCAGCCCGCAGCCGGGGCGGTATTGAACCGGGTCAGCGCAGCCACCAATGCCTCACAGATCTCCGGTGCCCTGTCGGCGGACGGCATGGTGATGCTCATGAATCCGCACGGGGTGTTGTTCAACCAGGGTTCAAGCGTCAACGTCGGGGCATTGATTGCCACGACAGGAACCATCGACGAAAACACCTTCACCAACACCAGCGCACAGATCACCGGCGCAAGCGCGGGGATCATCAGCAACCAGGGCAATATCACGGTCACCGCCGGTGCCAGCGGTCTGGTGGCGCTGGTGGCGCCTTCGGTGATCAACCGGGGCGTGATCACCGCGACCGGTGGCAGCGTCGCGCTTCAGGGTTCCAGTGCAGCCACGATTTCCTTGAACGGCGGCTTGTATGAGTTCGCGATTCCCGGCGGCGCCACCGGCATCGAGGTTACGAATGCTGCAGGTGCCACACTGAACGCCAGGACCTTGCAGCTGGGTGTCGGTGATGCCGCCAACCTGCTGTCGGGCGTGATCAACCTGGAGGGCGTGCAACAGGCGACCCATGCCATCGTCGTCAGCGGTCATGCCGTGGAACTCAAGTCGGCGCTCCAGGCCCCGGGTGTCAGCGGCAGTTCGGATATCGTGAATGTGTCCAGCGGCGCGCGCATCCAGGACGCCGTCAAGATCGCCAAAACCGGCGTGCCGGGGGCAGGGGGGACGGTCAATGTCGGTGCGGGCACCTACAGCGAACAGGTGGTGCTCAACAAGGCCAACATGACCTTGAAGGGCTTCCATGGTGCCAACATCAGTGTCCAGGAAGGGCAAACCGGTGTGGACATCACCGCCAACGGCGTGACGCTTGAGGGCATGCAGATCACCGGCCCCAACAGCCAGAATTTTGGTGCCATCAACTGGACCGGCCTGAGCACCACCGGGGTCAAGCTTGCTTCAGGCGTTTCGGGTGCGACCATACACAACAACACCATCAAAAACCTCCGGAGCGGGATTCAGGTGACCCATGCCGCTGCCGCGATCACCGGAAACACCATCGAAAACACCAAAGGCGCCATTCTTGTCCGTTCCAACAATGTGACCATGTCGGGCAACGCCAGAGGGGTGTCGGGCAATGAATGGGACATCGTGTTTCTGGACGGCGTAGCCAACGGGTCCTATTTTGTTTCCCCGCATGTCAGCGAGGCGCAGTATGGCGCCGGCGTAATGGCTCTGTCCGTGGCCAACGGCGACATGCAAATTCTTGATCGCCGCTACGGCGTCAACGGGCTTCTGGGTTCGACGCCGCAGTTTGGCAACCGTTCACATGCCGCGGTCAGTTCGGGTGCGGACTTCACGGCCGCAGACGACTTCAATCTCGGCAATGGGCTTGGCAACGTCCGGCAGCCGCTGGCCACGATCCAGGCCGGCATGAATGCCGTCGTCACAGGCGGCACCGTGACTATCGGCGGCGGTACCTACGCAGAAAACATCAACATCACCAAGGCACTGACCCTGGATGGTGCAGGCATGGGACAAACCGTGCTGAAGGCGTCGACAGGCAGTGGTACTGCAGTGACCGTCGACGGTGCCTCGGGCGTCACGCTTTCCGACCTCTCGATTGCCGATTCGGGCAATGGGCTGCTCATCAGGAATACGTCCAGCAATCTCACCCTCCACCGTGTCGCCTTCAACAACAACCGGTCCGGCATACGCACCGAGGACAGAGCCAGGGCAGACAACTTCCGCATGCTCAACAGCACCATCACCGGGGGAGAAATAGGCGTGCAGACCTATTCCCGCGCAGGCGCGACGGGCTCATTTGCCAATGCGCTTTTCGAAAACGTCACGGTCGATGGCCCCAGCTTCAAGGGTTTTTATTTCGAAACGGCAGATAAGCTGACACTCCGGAATGTCACCATCACCAATGCGGGGAACTACGGGGCACCTGCCACTTCAAGTGATCACAGGAAGTACGGCTCGGCCATCGACATCAATCTGAAATATGACGATTTCAATGCGATCACCCTGCAGAACGTGGTGGTCAGGGATTCGGGTCACAGCTCAGGCAACGCCACACGTGCCGCTGTGGTCATCAAGACCCGCGGAATTCCCGGGGACAGTTCCAGCTATGTCGCCGCACCCGCCAGCCTGCAATCCGTCAACATCATTGGCGGCAGCATAGAAGGCTCCAGCGGCACTGGCCTTCGTATCGAAACCTTGAGCAACGGGAGGGGCGGCCAGCCAGCTGTTTCCATCAGCGGCGGCACGCAGTTCCGGAACAATGCGCAGGACATCGTTGTCGACAGGACCCATGTGGATGCCAGGGGCGCCGTCTTCGTGGGTGCGGCCGACGGCTTCGCGGTCGAGGACCGCGTGAACCACGCGCTGGACCATGCCAATCGCGGCCTGGTGACCTGGACCGCCGGCAATGTGTATGTCACGCAGACCAGCGGTAGTATCCAGCGCGGCGTCGATGCGGCCGGCATCGGCGATACGGTGAATGTTGCCAATGCCAGCTTCGTCGAGGACGTGACGGTCAGTACCCGCCGCGGTCTGGCCTTCAACAACACGCGCCTGCAAAGTCTGACGCTGGGCAGCGGTGCGTCAGGATCGGGTATCGGCGGCTCGGTGACCGCCGGGGGCAGCGGCGGTTTCGTGTTCAATGCGCCGGTCCATCTGCTAGCCGACACCACGCTGGCGACCATGGGCGCCGACATCACGTTTAATGGCGACGTCCAGAACGCCGGCAGTGTGGCTCGCGGTTTGCGCCTGATCGCAGGAACAGGGGCCACGCGCGGCAATGTGCACATGACGACCGGCGGCTCGGCAGCTGGACCGCTCGGCTATTTCGACGTCAGTGCCAATTCGTTCAGTCTGGCCAGTACGCTCTGGGTCGGTGCCTACAAAATCGATGCGCTGGGCAACGTGACCTTGAGCAACAGCACCTTGCGCGCGCAGGACGGCAACGCGGCCAGTAGCCTGAATGCGGGTGGCGATGTCACGGGGTCCACCATCAGCCAGGGCAGCGTGGCGGTCGTGAGCGCCGGGGACATCCAGGCCAACATCGCCGGTACCGATGTGGTGGCGCAGGCGCAGGGCGCGATGGAGGTGGTGGTGACGGCGTCCCAGAGCGCCACGCTGACTGCGGACACCATCGTGGCTACCATCACCGCCGCTGACGTCGTGGCAAGCTCCCAGGGTGACATGAACGTGGTGGTGGCGGCCTCCGGGTCCGCGTCCCTGTCAGGCGATTCGGTGGTGGCTCATGTCACGGCGCCGGTGGTGGCCGTGGAGGCCGTCAACGATGCGCAGATTTCAGGGGCCGCTTCGCAAATCACGCTGGACGCACCCAGGGGCAGCGTCAGCGGCAGCTTCACTCAGGTGAACAACACAGGCGGCGGGCTGGTCAATGTGAACGGCAAGCCGCAGGCCAACCAGACCGTGTCGAGCAACGCCGAGAACAATCGCGTGATCCCTGTCAGCGGTGTTCAGGACAGCGGTGCCGAGGGCGGCGCGGTGCAGGTGGCGCAGACCGGGGATCTCACGCGCCAGGGTGAGTCTGACATCAGCTTGAGCACGCCTGAGGCGGCGGGCGAGGCGCTCGACAGTGGCCGCTCCATCGAACTCGACATGTCGCCGCGAAAGCCAGGCACGCAGAACAAGAAGACAGACAGGCAGGAGAAAGAGCAGGGCGAATAAGCCACAGGTCCTGAGGTGGATGCATGGCGGAGCTTCTGGGCGTTCGCGCCTGACACTGATTCCGCCTTGCGGAACTGCCGGCGTCGCGCATGTGTCAGCGGGGGCTTGGCGGGTACTTTTTTGGGGGCAAACCCGCTATCCATGCGCTGCACCGCCGTCCCAGAATGGACTTTCCCTTTTTGGAGACTCCATGCCTGACACCGCTTCCCCACGTGCCCTGTCGCGACGCCGCTTCAACCTCGCCATCACGGCCGGTGCCGCCACCGTGTGTGCGCCCTTGCTGGCCCAACCCGCCTGGCCGAACAAGCCGATCCGCATCATCGTGCCCTACACACCGGGTGGCTTCACCGACCAGATGGCGCGCATGGTCCAGGTGGGCCTGCAAAACCGGCTACAGCAAACCGTCACCATCGACAACAAGCCCGGCGCCAACAGCATCATCGGGGTGGACCTGCTGGCCAAGGCCCCCGCCGATGGCAGCACCTTTGCAGTGGTGATTGCCGCCTATGCCGCCAACACCACGCTGTACCCCAAGCTGCCGTATGACCCACGCAAAGACCTGACCGGCGTGTCGCTGATGGGGGTGTCGCCGCTGCTCGCCGCTGTCAACAACGATGCGCCCTTTAAAACCGCTAAGCAATTGATTGACTATGCGCGCTCCAACCCGGGCAAGATCAGCTTCGGTTCCTCCGGCAATGGTTCGGCCGCGCACCTGACCAGCGAATTGCTCAAGGCCATCAC
This sequence comes from Pseudomonadota bacterium, assembly GCA_040385775.1. Classification (GTDB taxonomy): domain Bacteria; phylum Pseudomonadota; class Gammaproteobacteria; order Burkholderiales; family Burkholderiaceae_C; genus Polaromonas. The sequence goes on along the minus strand of JAZKGR010000052.1, from coordinate 11,385 downwards.
CAAAACCTATATGGTGCACATTCCCTACCGCGGCGCAGTGCCGGCGCTGACGGATTTGATAGGCGGGCAGATCCAGCTGTTTTTTGACGCGCCCACCGGCTTGATCAATCAGGGCAAGGCCGGCAAGGTGCGCCTGATCGGCGTCTCCAGCGACCGGCGCTTGCCGGCTGTGCCCGATGTACCGACCTTTATCGAGCAGGGCTTTGCCGGTTTCACCGGCAGCACTTGGGCCGGCATGCTGGCGCCTGCAGCTACGCCCAAAGACATCGTCAAACGCATGTCGGACGAAGTGGGGCGCATCATCCGCAGCGACGAGACACGCGCACGGCTCGACGCCATGGGTACCTTTGGGGCCGGAGGCACGCCGGAGGAGTTTGATGCGTTTATTGCCGCTGAAACCGGCAAGTGGGCCCAGGTGATCCGGACGGCTGGTGTCAAGGCCGACTAGGCGCTTGTGCAGCAGGCGCCAGGACCGGCGCTGCCTGCCTTATTCGCCCGATATGTTGGCAGGGCGGGTGTCCTGCACGCGGCGGGCGCCGTCAAAACGGCGCGCCCAGTAGGCGACACCCATGCTTTCAACGCGGACTTCGGCACCTGGCTTGGGCGCGTGGATGAACTTGCCGTCGCCGACATAAATGCCGACATGGCTGAAAGCGCGTTTCATGGTGTTGAAAAATACCAGGTCACCGGGCTGCAGTTCGGTCCGGTCGATATTCTGGGTGGCGGCTGCCTGTTGCTCGGCTCGGCGCGGCAGGATCAGGCCGACGGTCTGCTCATAGATGGCTTTGACAAAACCGCTGCAGTCCACACCGGTTTCGGCAGAATTGCCGCCGCGCCGGTAAGGCACGCCCAGGAAGCCCATGGCGTTGATGACCAGCTCGGAGGCCTTGTTGCCAACCGACTGGCGCACCTGGTCAATCCGGTTCAGCAGGCCTTTATCGGCCAGGAATTTGTCCATGTCGTCGCCGGAATGGCCCGGGCTGGCTTGCACGCTGGCGGCAAGCAGGAGGCTCGTGACGAGGACAGTAAATCGCATGGCCGCTAGAGTAATTGAAGGACACGTCCTACGTCAAGCTAAAGTTTTTTCTAGATTGCGATGTTAAGCCATTGATTTGTAACGATTTAAAACGAAATTGGACTTTCCCCGCTGGTGAATGGGGGGTAAACGGCAAAGACCGCCGGCCCAGCAGGGCAAATGCTTGCTGGCATATTGGCTTGTTCTCCCGCCGTCTTTGGTGGAACCGCCTCCCAACCAGAAAGTGAGAGCCAAATATGCCTCTAGCCCCCGTCCATCAAGCGCGAGCAGCTATGTTTTTGATAGCGTTTTCGGGGTTGGCCGCGCTCTCGCCGGCGCAGGCCCAGGGCGTGCGGCCCGAGCCAGTTGCCAGCGGTTTTCAAAATCCCTGGGGCCTGGCTTTCCTGCCGCAGGGCCGCTTTCTGGTGACAGAGCGGCCAGGCCGGATGCGGGTGGTTGAGGCCGACGGCAAACTGGGGCCGGCCTTGCCTGGCTTGCCGGCGATTGACGCGGGCGGGCAGGGCGGCCTGCTGGACGTGGTTGCCGACGCCGACTTTGCCGCCAACCGGCGTATCTATTTTTGTTATTCCGAAGCTGCGCCGTCGGGCGGCAACAGCACCGCGCTGGCCAGCGCCACGCTGGCTGCCGACAACAGCCGGCTGGACGGCGTGACGGTGATCTTCAGCCAGAAACCCAAGTTCTCCAGCAGCGCGCATTTCGGCTGCCGCATTGTCGAGGGGCGCAAAGACGGCAAACCCGATGGCACGCTGTTCCTGACCCTGGGAGACCGTTATTCCCGCATGCAGGACGCGCAAAAGCTCGACAACCACCATGGAAAGGTCGTGCGCATCAACAAGGACGGCAGCGTGCCCAGGGACAACCCGTTTGCGGGCCGGGCCGGCGCGCTGCCCGAGATCTGGAGTTACGGCCACCGCAACATGCAGGGCGCCACGCTGGCGCCCGACGGCAGCTACTGGACGCATGAACACGGGCCGCAGGGCGGCGATGAGATCAACCTGCCGCAGCCCGGCCGCAACTACGGCTGGCCGGTGATCACCTATGGCGAGAACTACGGCGGCGGCAAGATGGGCGATGGCATCACCGCCAAAACCGGCATGGAGCAGCCGCTGCACTACTGGGTGCCGTCGATTGCGCCCTCGGGCATGGCGTTTTTGAGCAGCGACAAGTACGGCAAGGCCTGGCAGGGCAATTTGTTTGTCGGCTCGCTGAAGTTCGGTTACCTCAACCGCATTGAGCTGGAGCAGCCCTTCAAGGGCAAGGTGGTGCGGGAGCACAAGTTGCTGGAAGGCGGCGGCCGCGTCCGTGATGTGCGGCAGGGCCCGGACGGCCTGCTGTATGTGCTGACCGACAGCCCGCAGGGACGGCTGCTGCGTTTGCAGCCCCAGTAAGGTTGCACGCCTGCGTCGATAGAATGGCGCTTTTCCCGACCAGAGTGAGCCTGCGTGTCCGAACGAACTGAAGTCCTGTTGCAATACCTGCTGCCCAAACGGGCGATCACCGAGTTCGGCCGCCATATCGCGTCCATGCGCGGCGGTGCCATCACCACGCGCATCATCCGCTGGTTTATCGGCAAATACGGCGTCAACATGGCCGAGGCGGCCAACCCGGATATCAGCAGCTACGCGAGCTTCAACGATTTTTTCACCCGGGCACTCCAGCCCGGTGCCCGCCCGCTGGCCGCCGCCGACCTGATCTGCCCGGTCGACGGCGCGATCAGCCAGTTTGGTGCCATCGAAGGCGACCAGATTTTCCAGGCCAAGGGCCACCAGTATTCAACGACCGCGCTGGTCGGCGGCGACCGCGAACTGGCCGCGCGTTTTGACGGTGGCAGCTTCGCCACGATTTACCTCAGCCCCAAGGACTACCACCGCATCCACATGCCCGCCGACGGCCGGTTGAGCCGCATGATTTATGTGCCGGGTGAGTTGTTCTCCGTGAATCCGGCCACGGCGCGCGGTGTGCCGGGCCTGTTTGCACGCAACGAGCGGGTGGTTTGCGTGTTCGAGTCGGCGCGCGGCCCTTTTGTGCTGGTGCTGGTCGGGGCAACGATTGTCGGCAGCATGGCGACGGTCTGGCATGGCGTCGTCAATCCGCCGAGAACGCGCGAGGTGCGCGATTGGCGTTACGACGCCGAGCCGGTGGCCCTGCGGCAAGGCGACGAGATGGGGCGCTTCCTGCTCGGATCTACCGTCGTGCTGCTTTTCCCCCAAGGTCCCTGCCGCTTCAACCCGGGCTGGGCGCCGGGTGCGGCGGTGCGGCTGGGTGAAGAAATGGCCAGTCTGGCCGACTGATTGCGCCTGCCCATCTGCTATTTATTGGATAGCAGCTTGCCGCCATCCGGCATGGCTTGCATGCGTTTTGGGCACCGCACCCGAGTTTCTGGCCGGCCGCTTGCGACAGGCCTACCGAATCTTCATCCCTTTCCTACAAGTCGGGCTTGCTGCCCTCCCTAAGCTTTTAAGTCAGACCCGCCAGGTCGCGTTTTGCGATCTGCCGCCGGTCTGCACTGGAGCAAATTTGGCCAAGGAATTTTTTAACGAAGCGGGGGAGTCACCGCCATCCCGCGATCTGGGCCCAGCGCCCGTCGATAGCCGCGACCCGGTTGCTTTGCACCGCGGGCTCGCGCATTTCAACAAGCTGCGTGTGGCTGTCGCGACGCCAGGCAGCGGCTGGCGCGAGCACCTGCGGGCTGAACTGGCCTGGCGCAGTGTTGAAGGCGAATTTCTTGAAAGTTTGCGCGCCACTGTGGCGCCGCTGTTGCCGCCCGCCGGGCTGCAGGCCCCCGCATTTGTGCGCTGGTTTGAATCGCTTTCGCAAAATGGCCCTGGCCAGCAACACCCTTTGTTTGACTGGCTGGCCCATACCGCATCCCATGAGGACATGTGCTGGTTTTTGCGTCAGGAGGCCGCTGGCGAAGCAGGCTTTGACGACTTGCTGGCTTACACCCAGGTGCAGCTCCCCAGCCGTCCCAAGCTGGAGTTGGCCCGCAACTATTGGGATGAAATGGGCCACGGCAAACCCAAGGCCATGCATGGCGCCATGCTGGCCAATGTAGTGTCTGAACTTGGGCTGGATCCCCAAATAGACAGCACTGAATGGCAAGCGCTCGCACTTGCCAACACCATGCTGGGCATGGCAACGTCGCGCCGCTACACCTACCAGTCGATTGGCGCGCTGGGTGCCATTGAGCTGACCGCACCGACGCGGGTGAAGCTGGTGTCGGAGGGTATGCGCCGCCTCGGCATGAGCGGGCGGGTCCGCGCCTATTTCGATTTGCACGCCGTGCTGGATGTTCACCACTCCCAGGCCTGGAACGCGGAGGTGATCGCGCCCCTGGTCGATGCGGATCCGGCGTGCGGGCAATTTATTGCCGAAGGCGCGCTGATGCGCCTGGTGTGCGGGCAACGCTGTTTTGATGGTTATTCGGCCAAGCTGATGCCGGAGCATTGACAGCCATGCTTGACACCACGGCGGCCAGCGGCGCGGCGCTGAAGGCCTTGCTGCAATATCTGCGAGAGCAGGCCTACGAATTCATCACGGTGACCCCGCTTACGCATGCGCGCGTGCTGGCCAACCGGAAGGGTATTGCGGCCAGCAATCTGCGCGATGTCTTTGGCTGGTCGCTGGATTTCTCACGGTCCGTCATGCCGGCTGCCTTGCTGGACCTGCTGCTGCTGCACGGCGTGGTGGGCCGTGAAGATGCGCTGTACCGCAGCCGTGTCAGGGTCTCCAGTTTTGACGGCGACCTGTTTGTGCATTCGGCATTTCCCACGCTGGACAACGATGCCGTTTTTTTTGGTCCGGACACCTACCGCTTCCTGAACCTGATCCGCGATCACATGCCGGTGGCCGTTGCAGATCAGCCGCTGCGTATCGCCGATGTGGGATGCGGCAGCGGCGCCGGCGGCATCATGGCGGCGCGTTTGCGCGTGGGCGCACATGTCACGCTCAACGACATCAACCCGCTGGCCCTGCGCTATGCCGGCATCAACGCGGCCTCGGCGGGTGTGGCGGTCGAGCTCGCGCCTGGCGATGCGCTGTCCGCCGTTACGGGCGACTTTGATGTGGTGCTGTCGAACCCGCCTTACCTCGAAGACGATGCTGAGCGCGCCTACCGGCACGGCGGTGGCGATCTGGGCCGGGCACTGAGCGTGAAGATCGGCGCGCAGGCCCTGCAGCGTCTGCTGCCCGGCGGTCGCCTGATTTTGTACACCGGCGTCGCCATTGTGGACGGCGTTGATCACTTCATCCGGGAGATGGAACCTTTTTTGGGACAGGCCGGTTGCACCTACACCTACGCCGAAATCGACCCCGATGTGTTCGGCGAAGAGCTGGAACGGACGGTTTACCGGCAGGCGGACCGGATTGCGGCGGTCGGACTGGTCGCCGTGAAATCATGAAATACCTTGAATGAAACTCAAAGGAGCGTTATGCGCAAACCATCAGACCCCTCCAAGGAATTGAACGCCCAGAAGGCGGCCGGGGACGCCAGCCCGCAATCCGGTCACGCCGGTGCGCAGTCGGCCAAGGCCTGGCCGTTTGCACCCGGCTCGCAACTGGGCAAACAGGTCGCCAAACCCTGGTCCCCCAAAACGTCCTACCGCTTCAATCAGCGTTGAGCCTGTCCTCCAGGGTCTGGCGGCGCGGGCATCCAGCCGTGGCGTCTACACTTCAGACAAAAGTGAAACTTGGATGCAAGTAAAAGATACAAATCAAAGCAGTCAGGGGAGGCGGCGCCCGCTCAAGGTGTTTCTCATTGAGGACAATGTGGTGCTGCGCAACATCATTGTGGATGCGCTGCGCGACATACCGTCGATAGAAGTCCTGTTTTACGCAGACAACGAAATCGCCGCGACCAACTGGCTGTCATCCAACGACAGCGCCTGGGACCTCGCGGTGGTGGACCTGCATCTCAGAAAGGGCAGTGGCGTCGGCGCGCTGAACTGGTGCACCACGCGCCGGCCTGAGCAGCGGGTCGTGGTTCTGAGCGGGGAACTCACCGACGGCATGCGCCAGAAGTGCCTGGCCTTGCGCGCTGATGCCGTGTTCGACAAGGGCACCGAGATGGATGATTTCCTCAACTACTGCAAGAGCCTGGCCGCCTGAGCGGGCATGCACCATGGCCTAAACTTGCCGCATGCGCCGCACGGTGACGGCGCTTCATTCCTTCTGGAGACCGGCATGACCGCCTTATTTCGCGAGCAACTGCTTTCAGCTTCCGAGGAAGCTGCTTACCCTGCCGAAAAAATACGCGATCCGCAGACTGGCGAGGAGGCGCTGGACCCGGCGGCTGCCGCATCGATTGCGCAGGTGTTCGATATGTTCGGCATCAGCGCGCTGACACCGGAGGACGAGGACTTCGACCGCGTGATCAACACCACCTGTACCCTGGCCGTGGAAGTTGCGGCGCATGTGCAGGCGCTTGACGAGGTCGACGGTGTGCTCGATGCGCTTGAAGACGCGGCCGACTGGCACCCCGACTACCGCGCCTATGTCAGCGCCTTGTGGCAGGGCGACCGCGAGGGCATCGCCCAGGCTGTGGGCCGGCTGCAGCTGGCCGGCGGCATTCCCAACGGCTCACTGCCGCTGGACCAGGGCCCGCTCGGCTGAGCTTGCACCCTCACGGCTATCATGGTTCCATGATCTCTACGGCGCGCGGAGCTTCATCGCTTTCACTGCTTAACCGCAGGGCACGCGACTGGCTGGTGGGTTGGTGGCGCCTTTTGTACCTGGGCGCGATGATCCTGGTGCTGGCCTTGTCCCCGTCCAGCTACACCCGGCCCAGCCGGCGTGTGCTGGCCCTGCATATTTATCACAACACGGCCCCGAACCTGCTGGGCTTCACCCTGATGTGCGCGCTGATCACCGTGGTCATCACGCGCATCGTGATCGTCACCGCCATCAGCTACGGCTTGTCGCAGTATGCGTTGCAGGTGGTGATCCGGGTGCTGGTGCTGGAGCTGATTCCGCTGACGGCGGCGATGTTCGTGGCGCTGCGCTGCGCCATCGCCAGCGGTGTCGAATTGTCCCAGATGCGCCGCGCGGGCACGCTTGAGGCGCTGCAACAGCGCGGTGTCGACCCGGTGCGCCACGAAGTCCTGCCACGCGTGACGGCCGGTATTTTTTCGACCATCACATTGGCCGCTCTGAGTTGTGTGGTGGCGCTGGTGATGGCCTACCTCGCCGTGTACGGGTTCACGCTGGCGGGTGTGTCCGTCTATACGCGGCTGTTCGGACAGGTGTTCAATCCGGAGGTCACGCTGATCTTTCTGCTCAAGACATTGTTTTTCAGCCTGGCGGTCTCGCTGATTCCGATGGCTTCGGCGCTCTATGACCCGATGGCCCTGCGCGTTCGCGCCAGCACCGAGTTGCGCATGCTGGTGCGCATGTTCGCCGTGATCCTGTTGATTGAGGTGTTGTCGCTGGTCGGCAACTATTATTGATATCGCTGAGCCACCATGAAAAAATCCACACCATGAGCGATCCCAGGGACAATGCCGCTGAAACCGGCCGGCCGCCACCACCTCTCGACGAGGTGGTGCAACTGCCGCCTGTGGCCAACCTTGAGTTCAAGGCCGTGCTGCTGCTGGTCTTCATGGCCGCGCTGGTGATCGGCTCGGCGCTGTATGTGCTCTACGCACGCGGCCTGTTTGAAAGCACGCAAAAGCTGGTGCTGGTGTCCGACGACTCCGAGGGCGTGGTGGTCGGCATGGACCTGACCTTTTCAGGTTTTCCCATAGGCCGCGTGCGCCGCATCGAGCTGGCCGACGACGGCAAGGCGCGCATCGTCATCGACGTACCGACACGCGATGCGCACTGGTTGCGCACCTCCAGCGTGTTCACGCTGGTGCGCGGCCTGGTCGGCAGCACCAACATCCGCGCCTACACCGGCATGCTGAAGGACCCGCCGCTGCCTGACGGCGCGGTGCGCGAGGTGCTGCGTGGCGACACCGGCGCCGAGGTGCCCAAGCTAATCGCCGCCGCCAAGGAGCTGATCGAAAACCTCAACAGCCTGACCGCCAGCGAAGGCGCGGTGGCGGCCAGCCTGGGCAATGTGCAGAAGCTGACCGAGCGTCTCAACGGCCCCGGCGGTGCGCTCAGCGTGTTGCTCGGCAACGAGGCCGAGGCCAAAAAACTGATCGCCACATTGGACCGCACCAACGCACTGCTGACCAAACTCGACGGCCTGGCCGCCAAGACCGATACCCAGGTGTTCGGTGCCCAGGGGGTCATGCCCGAAGCGCGCGCCACGGTGGTCCAGCTCAATGCCCTGCTCGGTGAGGCGCGCACCAGCCTGAAGAAGGTCGATGCGGTGCTGGTCGAGGCGCATGCCGTGGGCGCCAATGCGCGCGCCGCCACCGACGACCTCGGCACGCTGCGCGGTGAGGTCGAATCCAGCCTGCGCAAGGTCGACAGCCTGATCAACGAGGTCAACCGCAAATGGCCGTTTGCCCGCGACACGGAGATCAAGCTGCCATGAAGACCGTTGCAAAGACACTGCTTCCTGCGCTGCTGCTGGCGCTTGCCGCCTGCAGCAGCGGCCCGAAGCCGGCCGACTGGCAACTCGAAGCCAAAACCGCCAGCGAGCGCGGCGTGGCGGCTTACATGGAAGGCAATTCACGCGTCGAGGCGGTGGAATTTGCGCGTGCGCTCAGCGAAGTCGCCAGCACCGGACGGGTGGACCTGACCGCGCGCGTCGAGTTGCTGCGCTGCGCCAGCCGCACCGCCAGCCTGGTGTTGGAGTCATGCGCCGGCTTCGAGCGATTGCGCGCCGATGCCCCGGCGGCTGAGCGCGCCTATGCCGACCACCTGGCCGGGCGGCTGCAGCCGCAGGACCTGGCCTTGCTGCCAGCGGCGCAACGCGCAGCGGCGGGTGGCGACGCGGGGGCCGTCAAGGCCATTGCCGACCCGCTGTCGCAACTGGTGGCAGCCGCCGTGTTGTTTCAGCGCGGGCAGGCCAGTCCTGCCGTGCTGCAGCAGGCGGTGGACACGGCGTCAAGCCAGGGCTGGCGCCGGCCCTTGCTGGCCTGGCTGGGTGTGCAGGCGCAGCTGGCGGACAAGGTCGGCGACAAGGAAGAAGCCGCACGCCTGCGCCGCCGCATCAGCCTGGTGGAGCCTGTCAAAACCGGCGCCGCAGGACCGCGGCCTTGAGCGCGTCACCGACCGAGCCCGGCCGCTGGGCCATCGCCATTGCCGGCCTGCTGTCGCTGGCGATTGCCATGGGCATAGGCCGCTTTGCCTTCACGCCGCTGTTGCCCATGATGCTCAGCGACGGCGTGGTGGACCTGCCCACGGCGAGCTGGCTGGCCAGCGCCAATTATTTCGGTTACCTGGTCGGCGCCTTGCTGTGCACCTTCCAGCCCTGGATCTGGAAACGCCTGCCGTTTTTGCCGCAGGTGGCCGGCCCGACTTGGGTGCGTACCGGCCTGGTGGCCACCGCGCTGCTGACGCTGGGCATGGCACTGCAAGTGCCTGGCGCCTGGCCGCTGTTGCGGTTTGCCGCCGGTGTGGCCAGCGCGCTGGTGTTTGTCTACACCTCAGGCTGGTGCCTGTCGCAACTGGCCCGACGCAACGCGCCCATGATGGGCGGCGTGATTTATGCCGGTCCCGGCGCCGGTATCGCCCTGAGCGGCCTGTTTGCCAGCGGCATGGTGGCGCTTCAGTGGCGGGCCGCTGCCGGCTGGCTGATTTTTGGCCTGCTGGCGGCCGTGCTCACGGCTTTCGTCTGGCGAACCTTTCAGGAGTCGGCCGGGCAGGGCGCCGCAAGCGCTCCCGCGTCCACAGCGGCCTTGCGCACCGACGCATCGGCGGGCCGCAATCAAATGCTGCTGTTGGCAGGGGCTTACGGCCTGGCCGGTTTCGGCTACATCATCACCGCGACCTTTTTGCCGGTGATTGCGCGCGAAGCGATGCCGGGCTCGGTCTGGATTGATTTTTTCTGGCCCATCTTCGGGCTGGGCGTGATCACCGGCGCGCTGCTGTCGACGCGCATTCCGGCGACCGGCGATTACCGTTACCTGCTGGCCGCCTGTTACTTCGTGCAGGCGCTGGGCATTGCCGCCAGCGTGTTGAGCCCGACCCTGGCCGGCTTCGCGGTCGGCAGCCTGCTGCTGGGCATTCCCTTCACCGCGATCACCTTTTTTGCGATGCAGGAGGTGCGGCGCCTGCGGCCTGCGGCTGCGGCCAGCACCATGGGTTTGCTGACGGCCATGTACGGCATCGGGCAGATCGCGGGCCCGCCGCTCGTGGCGCTGCTGCTGCGCAACAGCCGCAGCGTGGGCGAGGGCTTCACCCTGTCGCTCGAAATCGCCGCCGCCAGCCTGCTGGCCGGTGCGCTGATGTACCTGTGGATGGTCAGCGCCTACCCGGTGGCGGGCCGGGCAAACCGGTCAGCCTCTTCTGGAATGTGAGTCAAATCGGCCTCCAGCCCCCGTCTGGCGGGAGCCGGCAGCTATCAAAAACAGAGCGTCAGGCGGCTGGTTTGGCGATCAACACCGGCCGCAGCAATTGCGCCAGCTCGGTGCCCTGGATCACGCGGATCTGGTGGCTGGTCGCGAAAGCGCGTGCCTTGTCGGTCACCTCACCGGTCGTCACGCAGATGCAACTGCTGGCATCACGCGCGCTGCGTGCGGCCTCCAGGGCCTGAAATACCTCCAGCCCGAGGCGCGCGGCTTTCCAGCGTTTGCTGCTCAGCAGCACGGTGCGCCCGCCCTTGATCAGCTCGAAGTCGGCCGCGGCGTTTTCCAGCCGTTTGGCCTCGAAACCTTCGCGCACCAGGGCCTGCTCCAGTGCGGCCGAAAATTCGCGCCAGGGCATGGCGTTGATCTGAGCCAGCGTGCCCTCCACGTGGGCGGTGCTGGGCGCGCTCAATTGCCGCCACAGCGTGATCAGCGCTATCACCACAAACGGAAAACCGCCCATGGCGCCGAACAAAAAATACTGGGGCGGCAGCAGCGCCTTGGAGGCCAGCGCGATGGCGCCGGCAATCGCCAGGCTGATCCACCACGAGGAGCGCAGCAAGATGGCGAACAGTGACTTTTCAGCCATTTTGAATTTCAAGGGAGTCCTCTTTTGCGAAAAAGCAGCGCTGTTTGTATCACGCCCTGCTGCGCGCCGGCCGGCGCTCCGTCTGGCAAGCTGGTATGCTTCAAAAATGATAGCTGCTTGCGCTTGTATCCATTGGGCTGCAGGCCTTTTTTATTTGAAGTTACGGGAGTGTTTGCCGCAATGAGCATGGAGCAAGAGGGTGCGGCGAGCCGGCGTGCCACGCTGGCCCTGGGTGTGGCGCTGGTGTTGGTGGTGATCTGGGGCATCAACTTCTCGCTGCAGAAGTTTGTCTTCAATGTGGT
>JAZKGR010000051.1:0-2369 GCA_040385775.1 Pseudomonadota bacterium | reverse complement strand
TTGGCGAAGCAAAAGAAAGTTACTTGCCGCCGGGCAACCCCCGGCCAACAGGCGTGGGCGAACCAAAGGAGAGACTTTGACACGCGTGACGCCCGAAACACGCAGAGGACCAGCGCGTGCGACGGCGCAACGCAAGAGCCGCGCGACTATCCCTTGCCCGACCGGCTAAACACAAAAATCCCCGCAATAACGAGCACCGTCCCCGCCGCCACCCACGCGGTGAAAGGTTCACCGAGGATCGCCACGCCCATCAGGATGGTGGACATCGGCCCGACCATGCCGGCCTGCGAGGCCATGCTCGCGCCTATGCGTTCGATCGCCATCATCACCATCAGCACCGGCGCGACCGTGCACACCGTGGCGTTGAGCAGCGATAGCCAGATCACCTCGGGCGCCACATTTGCGGCACTCAGCGGCCTGAGCAGCACAAACTGCAGCAGGCAGCACAGGCAGGCCACGGTGCTGGCCAGCCCGACCAGCCGCAGGGCGCCCAGGCGCTTGACCAGCTCGCCGCTGTAGACCAGGTAGATGGCATAACTGACGGCGCTCAGGATCACCAGCAAGGCTCCCCAGGCGGTGTCCGGCCCCGACAGGCTGACTTCCTGGCCGAACACCAGCACCACGCCGCTGTAACTGATGGCCATGCCGATAATCTGCGTCGCTGTGATGCGCCGGCGGTACAACACCAGCCCCAGCAGCAGCACCAGCGTCGGGTTGAGGTAAAGAATCAGCCGTTCGAGCGAGGCGGTGATGTAGGCCAGGCCGGCGAAGTCCAGGAAACTCGCCAGGTAATACCCGGTGAAACCCAGCCCCAGCACGCCCAGCCAGTCTTTTCGCGTCAACGCCGCCTTGCCCCGGCTGGCCCACCAGGCCATCAGCGCGAAGATCGGCAGCGCAAACAGCATGCGGTACATGATCAGGGTGACGGCATCGACGCCGTAGCGGTAGGCGAGCTTGACGATGATCGCCTTGCCGCTGAAGGCAATCGCGCCTAGGGTCGCCAGCAGCAGCCCCGTCGCTATGTTTTTAGTAGCTATAGGCTCCCGCTGGACGTGGGCTGGAGGTGGTTTTTGCTCTGAAGTGTCAGACAAGGCAGTTGTTTAGAAACCGACGGCCTGGCCGTCGCGCCGCGCGTCGCTGGCCGCCACATACCCTTCGACCTTGGGATTGCCCGCGCGCCAGATGAACTGGCCGGCGCCGAAATCCTGGTAGGAGTCGTTGATGACCTCCATGCGGTGGCCGCGCTCGGCCAGGCCCTGCACGGTGGCTTTGTCCATCGCCGATTCGACATTGATCTCCAGGCCGGCGTTGTAGCGCCAGCGCGGCGCATCGCAAGCGACCTGCGGACTCTGCTGGTAGTCGAGCATGCGCACCAGCGTCTGCATATGGCCCTGCGGCTGCATGTTGGCGCCCATCACGCCATACGACATCACGGCCTGGCCGTCTTTGGTGAGGAAGGCCGGGATGATGGTGTGGAAAGGCCGCTTGCCCGGCGCCACCAGGTTCGGGCCGTCCTGCAGGCTGAAGGCATGGCCGCGGTTTTGCAGGCTTATGCCGAACTCCGGCTCGACGCAGCCGGAGCCGAAACCCATGTAGTTGCTCTGGATGAAGCTGACCATCATGCCGTCTTCGTCGGCGGCAGTCAGGTAAATCGTGCCGCCCTTGACCGGGTTGCCGGCGCCGAAGTCCTGGGCTTTTTTCATGTCGATGAGTTTGGCACGCGAGGCGAGGTAGGCGTCATCGAGCATTTGATCGACAGTCACCGCCATCGACGATGGCTCGGCCACGTATTTGTAGACATCGGCAAAGGCCAGCTTCATGGCCTCGATCTGCAAGTGCTGCGAATCGACGCCGTCGACCGCCAGACCGGCCACGTCGAACTTGTCGAGGATGCCCAGCGCGATCAGGGCGGCAATGCCCTGGCCGTTGGGCGGGATCTCGTGCAGGGTGTAGCCGCGGTAGTCCTTGCCAATCGGTTTGACCCACTCCGGCTTGTAATTCTCAAAGTCTTTCGCGGTGATGCTGCCGCCGTTTTGCGCTGAAAATTTTTCAATGGCGCGGGCGATCTCGCCGCCGTAATAAGCCGAGCCCTTGCTTTGCGCAATCGCGCGCAAGGCCTTGCCCGCGGCCTTGAACTGGAACAGCTCGCCGACATTCGGCGCGCGGCCCCAGGGCAGGAAAGACTGCGCAAACCCCGGCTGGCTTTTCAACTCGTCGGTGGCCGCCGCCCACTTTTGCTGCACCACCGGCGGCAGCAGGTAACCGCGCTCGGCGATCTCAATGGCGGGTTCCATCAGGTCGGCAAAAGGCAGCTTGCCGAAACGCTCGCTCATCGCCACCCAGCTCGCCACCGCGCCGGGTACGCTGAC
>JAZKGR010000050.1:0-8249 GCA_040385775.1 Pseudomonadota bacterium | reverse complement strand
CCTTGGCGCCGTCGGCATCGCTGAAGTGCGTCATCAGCGAGATTTCTTCGACCTGCGGCAAGGCGTTGAGCCGTGTCCAGGCCGCGCGGTAACGCTCGGGCGTGAAGCCCAGGCGGTTCATGCCGGAATTCATCTTCAGGAACACGCGGTGCGGCAGCTGGGTCTTGTGCGTGGCCAGCATATCGATCTGCTCGTCGCAATGCACCGTGTGCCACAGGCCCAGGCGCGAGCACAGTTCGAGGTCGCGCAACTCAAAGCAGCCTTCCAGCAGCAGGATGGGACCGCGCCAGTCCAGCGCGCGCATGCGCCGCGCCTCCTCCAGATCGAGCAGGGCAAAGCCGTCGGCACCACGCAGGCCTTCAAATACCCTTTCGATGCCGTGGCCGTAGGCATTGGCCTTGACCACCGCCCAGACCCGTGCGTCCGGGGCGGCCGCGCGGGCACGCACCAGGTTGTGGCGAAGCGCGGTGGTGTGGATGGTGGCGAGAATGGGGCGGGGCATGGCGGGCGCTCGATATAACAAAAAAAGCCCGTGGGGCAGCGAGGGTTAACGCAGGCCTGCCGGAGCCGATTTGTGGATTTTGCCAGCTTGTCGCGTGCTATAAACCTTGATCGTCAGGAGACATTCACTTTATCTCGTGGCACCAGCCGTCTTGGTGCTTTCGCAATGGTGATCAAAACAGTTTAATGAAGCGCGGTTTTTACACCATCATGGCGGCCCAGTTTTTCAGCTCGCTGGCTGATAACGCGCTGTTTGTCGTCGCCGTCGAGTTGCTCCGGACCAGTGGCGCGCCCAAATGGCAGCCGGCCGCGCTGGTGCCGATGTTTGCGCTGTTTTATGTGGTGCTGGCGCCGTTTGTCGGCGCTTTTGCCGACGCGCAGCCCAAAGGCAAGGTCATGTTCGTCAGCAACGCCATCAAGGTGGTCGGCTGCCTGATGATGCTGTTTGGCACCCATCCCCTGATGGCTTATGCAATCGTCGGCCTGGGCGCTGCCGCCTATTCGCCGGCAAAGTACGGCATCCTGACCGAGCTGCTGCCGGCTTCACAACTGGTCAAGGCCAACGGCTGGATCGAGGGGCTCACGATTGCCTCGATCATTCTCGGCGTGCTGCTGGGCGGGCAACTGGTCGGCCTTTCGGTATCGCACCTGTTGCTGTCCTTTGATTTCCCCATCTTCAGCACCGGCATCGACACCCCGCCCGAAGCCGCCATCTGCGCGCTGGTTCTCCTGTACATGCTGGCGGCCTGGTTCAACACGCGCATCCCGCACACCGGCGTCGAGATGCGGCCGATGCCGCGCAACAAGCTCGAGCTGCTGCCCGACTTCTGGAACTGCAATTCGGCGCTGTGGCGCGACAAGCTCGGACAGATTTCGCTCGCCACCACCACGCTGTTCTGGGGCGTCTCGGGCAACCTGCGCTACATCGTGCTGGCCTGGAGCGCAGCAGCGTTGGGCTACAACACCTCCCAGGCGTCGTCGCTGGTCGGTGTGGTGGCCATAGGCACGGCCTTCGGTGCCATCCTGGCGTCGATGCGCATGCGGCTGGAGCACGCAACCCTGGTGATGCCACTGGGTATCGCGATGGGCGTGCTGGTGATACTGATGAACTTCATCAACAACGTCTGGGTCGCTGCGCCTTTCCTGATCCTGCTGGGCGGCTTGGGCGGCTTTCTGGTGGTGCCGATGAACGCGCTGCTGCAGCATCGCGGCCACAACCTGATGGGCGCGGGTCGCTCGATTGCGGTGCAGAACTTCAACGAGCAGGCCTGCATCCTGGCACTGGGCGCGGGTTACAGCCTCTCCACCGGCATGGGCCTGTCGGCCTTCGGCGCCATCACCACCTTCGGCGTGGTGGTCGCGGGCTTCATGTGGCTGATCCAGCGCTGGCACAAGAGCAACTGCATCAAGCACAAGGAGCAGGTGGACCACCTCTTGAGCATCGCCCGCAGCGACAAATCGCACTGATGCGTCCGCGCGCAACCGCCCTGGCCGTGGGTGCCCTGGTCTGCAATGCCTTCGTCTGGGGCGTGTCCTGGTGGCCGTTTCGGGAGCTGCAGTCCATGGGCCTGCACCCCCTGTGGTCCACTGCGCTGATCTACTTTTTTTGCCTGGCCTGCATCACCGCATGGCAGCCCGGCGCCTGGCGCAACTTCGCGCAGCACCCGCAGCTCTTGTGGCTGGCTGTCGCAGCCGGCCTGACCAACGTCGGCTTCAACTGGGCCGTCACCGTCGGCGACGTCGTGCGCGTAGTGCTGCTGTTTTACCTGATGCCGGCGTGGTCAGTGCTGCTGGCCTGGGCGGTGCTGGGCGAGCGGCCCACAGGTGCCTCGCTGCTGCGCCTGCTGCTGGCCATGGCCGGCGTGCTGATCGTGCTCAAGGAGCCCACCTCACCCTGGCCGGTGCCGCAGGATGCGGCCGACTGGCTGGCGCTGATGGGCGGGCTCAGTTTCGCCGGCACCAATGTCATGTTGCGCAAGCTGGAGTACACGCCCAGCGCATCCCGCATGATGGCCATGTTCGGCGGCGGCGCCATCATGGCCAGCGGCGCGGCGCTGCTGGGCCTGGCCGGAGGCATGGTGAGCGCACCGCTGTGGAGCAGCAACTGGGTCCCGGTAGCGCTGGGCCTGAGCCTGGCCTTTCTGGTCAGCAACATGGCGCTGCAGTATGGCGCGGCGCGTTTGGCCGCAAGCACCACGGCGATTGTGATGCTGACCGAAATCCTGTTTGCCAGCGCGTCGGCCGCCCTGCTGGGCGCCGCCGAATTCAGCCCGCGCACCTTGGTCGGCGGCAGCCTGATCGTATTGGCCGCGGTACTGGCCGCGCTGGCGCCCGGGACCCTGCAAAAAGCGCAAAATCCATGACCGGGCAACCCTAACTCCCTACGCGTTGTTGACTGTCATGCCGGACCCGATCCGGCATCCATGACGTGCGGACGTGGATTGCGGGTCGAGCCCGCAATGACAGCTACACGAGCAGTATTGAAACCCCTCTACAGGAGCACACCATGAGCAGCATTTACGACTTCGAAGCCCAGCAGATCAACGGCAAGGACATTTCGCTTTCAGAATTCAAAGGCAAGGTCATGCTGATCGTCAACACCGCCAGCAAGTGCGGCTTCACGCCGCAGTTCGGCGGCCTCGAAGAGTTGCACAAGGCCTATACCGGCAAGGGCCTGGTGGTGCTGGGTTTCCCGTGCAACCAGTTTGGCTCGCAGGACCCCGGCGCCGACGGCGAGATCGCGGAGTTCTGCCAGGTCAACTACGGCGTGAGTTTCCCGATGATGGGCAAGATCGATGTCAACGGCCCGGCAGCGCACCCACTGTACAAATGGCTGTCGGCCGAAGCGCCCGGCCTGCTCGGCAGCAAGTCCATCAAGTGGAACTTCACCAAGTTCCTGGTCGGCAAGGACGGCCAGGTGATCCGGCGTTATGCGCCTACCGACAAGCCGGCCGATCTGGCGAAGGATGTGGAAGCCGCGCTGGCCGCCTAGTTGCCGCATTCTATAGATAGAAATACGACTCCAGCCCTTTACCCACGGGCGCCAACAGCTATTGATTCGATAGCGCCTCGTCGAGCACCTCGACCCAGTGCCGCACCGGCGTAGCCGTGCCGCTCTGCAGGTGCGTGATGCAGCCGATGTTGGCCGACACAATCACCTCGGGTGCCATCGCGCCCAGATGGCCGAGCTTGCGATCGCGCAACTGCGTCGCGATCTCGGGATTGAGCACCGAATAGGTGCCGGCAGAGCCGCAGCACAGGTGTGCTTCATTGGCGCTGGTGCTGACCTTGAAGCCGAGCTCGCCCAGGTATTTTTCAACGCCGCCGCGCAATTGCTGGCCGTGCTGCAGGGTGCAAGGCGGGTGAAAGGCGATGTTGCCGGCCTGGGCCGACACCCGCGCGCGCAGCGGCGCCACGAGTTCGGGCAGCAGTTCGCTGAGGTCGCGTGTGAGGCCGCTGATACGCGCCGCTTTTGCCGCATAGGCCGGGTCGTCCTTCAGGTGGTAGCCGTATTCCTTGACCGTCACGCCACAGCCAGAGGCATTCATGACGATGGCCTCTGTCCCGTTTTCCACAAACGGCCACCAGGCGTCAATGTTGTTCTTCATCTCGGCCTTGCCGCCGTCCTGGTCGTTCAGGTGAAACTTCACCGCGCCGCAGCAACCGGCCTTGGGCGCCAGCACAGTCTGGATGCCCGCGGCGTCTAGCACACGCGCCGTGGCCGCGTTGATGTTGGGCATCATCGCGGGCTGCACACAACCGGCCAGCATCAGCATCTTGCGCGGGTGTTCGCGCTGTGGCCAGACGCCAGCCGGCTGCGCCACCGGCACCTTGGCTTTCAACGAAGCAGGCAACAGGCCGCGCAAGGCCTGGCCGAGTTTCATGGCCGGCGCAAACAGCGGAGAGGGCAAGCCTTCCTTGAGTGCCCAGCGCACAGTGTTCTCGATCGCCGGCCGTGGCACACGTTCATCAACAATCTTGCGGCCGATGTCGACCAGGTGCCCGTACTGCACGCCGCTGGGGCAAGTGGTTTCGCAGTTGCGGCAGGTCAGGCAGCGGTCCAGATGCATCTGCGTCTTGCGTGTCGGCGCTTCGCCTTCGAGCACCTGCTTGATCAGATAGATGCGCCCGCGCGGGCCGTCGAGTTCGTCACCGAGCAACTGGTAGGTCGGGCAGGTCGCGGTGCAAAAACCGCAGTGCACACACTTGCGCAAAATCGCTTCGGCGGCCAGGCCATCGGCGCTGTTTTTGAATTCGGGGGCGAGGTGGGTTTGCATGAAGGGCGCCCGTCAAAAATCGGGATACAGCCGGCCGCGATTGAAAATCCCGACGGGGTCGAACTCTTTCTTGAGCTGACGGTGGATTCGGTCCAGCGGTGGTTTGAAGGCATCAAATCGGCCTCCAGCCCCCGCTGTGACTGGGCTACCAGCTATAAAAAGCGTAGCGCTTCCGCCCACGGCTGCGGCAGCAGCACGCAGCCGGGAGGCATCTGCGGGCATGGCACGCACCCAACGCAGGCCGCCGTGCCACTCGACCAGCGGCGGCTCCGGCAGGTCCAGCACCGGCGCCGTCTGCGGCACCGACAGGCGCCACAAGTCGCGCGCGCCGCGTTCCTGGAACCAGGGCAGTTGCTGGTCGCGGCACAGATTCCAGTCGGGCGCGGTGGCAGCGTTGTCCTGGCGCTCACCGCCCAGCGACTTGCAGGCGGCTTCCACCGCCGCCTCCGCACCGCGCAGCCGCAGGTACAGCGTTTGGGTGTGTCCGTCGTCGACCCAGCAGCTCGCATTGAGCGGCAAGGGTTGACCGCCCCAGCGGTTGAGTTGCGCCAGCGCTTGGGCCTGGCTCATCTGAAATTTCAGCGTGGCCTCGGCTGGGGCCAGCGGCAGAACCTTCAGGCTGACTTCGGTGACCAGCCCCAGTGTGCCGAGCGCGCCGCACATCAGGCGCGACACGTCGTAACCTGCGACGTTTTTCATGACCTGGCCGCCAAAGGTCAGCAACTCGGCCCGGCCATTGAGCAGCGTCACACCGAGCACGTAATCGCGCGCGGCGCCGACGCTGGCGCGCGCGGGGCCGCTCAGGCCGGACGCCACCATGCCGCCGACGGTGGCGCCACCTTCGAAATGCGGCGGCTCAAAGGGCAGGCACTGGCCGCGCTCAGCCAGCACCGCCTCGAGTTCGGCCAGCGGCGTGCCGGCGCGCACGGTGACCACCAGTTCACTCGGCTCGTAACTCGTGATGCCGGTCAGCGGCCGGGTGTCCAGCAGTTCACCCATGGCCGGTTCACCATAAAAATCCTTGCTGCCACCGCCGCGTATGCGCAGGGCGGTGCCGGCTGCTGCGGCTGCCCGCACCTGCTCGGTGATCAATAAAAGCGCAGAGTCCATGGGGGTGATGGTAAGGCGCCCGCTTGCCGGGCAGTTTGATTTTTTTGAACGGGGTCCGTTCGATTATTTACGGCAAAGGGGAAAGTGCGCCTACACGCGCGGATGGGTTGCACGCCAGTGCCATCGTGGCGCCGGCTTTGCCGGGCCACAGGTGGCGTCCCCTGCAGGGGAAGACGCCGAAGGCGGCTCAGGGGGGTGCGTAGTTATCCGGAAAAGAAATTGACCGGCAGCCCCGGCACATCTACACGCCGCGACAACACCGCGCCGGAAAGCGGCATGGCCTCGAGTTCGGCGGCCGGCCGGCCGTGGCTGGCGCTGGTCAGGTACAGGGTTTGCAGGTCGTCGCCACCGAAACACACCATGGTCGGGCACATCATCGGGGTCGCGATTTCTGCCAGCAGCTCACCGGCGGGCGACAGCTTGAGCACGCGCGCACCTTCGAACATCGCCACCCAGTAGTTGCCCTGGCTGTCCACCGCGGCGCCGTCGGGCCGCCCGCCATAGGCAGGTTGATCGGGCTGGCCGGGCGACCAGCCCGCCGGCTTCAAGGGAAACTGCATGAAAACACGCGGCGCGGACAAGACATTGCCGGGGGCATCCCAATCCCAGGCTCGGATCATGTGCCCGGTGGTGTCGGACCAGTACAGCGTGCGGCTGTCGGCGGACCAGGCCAGGCCGTTGCCGACGGTGGCGCCGTCTGCCATGCGGGCCAACGCACCGCCCTGCAGACAAAACAAGGCGGCATCTCGCGCATTGCGCGGCTCGTAAATGGTGCTGGCCCAGAAGCGGCCCAGCGGATCGCATTTGCCGTCGTTAAAACGTGTGCTTGCCGTATCGTGGCGGGCCGCGGCCAGCCGCTCCAGCGGCCCGCCCCAGCTGCGCGCGAGGTAGACGCCGTCGCGCAGGGCGATCACCAGCCCGCCGCCGGCCACCGGCGCGATGCAGCCAGGCTCCAGATCGTGCGGCGCGGCCAGGGTCCAGCTTTCAACGCTGCCCATGAACACATTGCAGCGGTGAATGGTCTTGCCGGGAATATCGACCCAATACAGCAACTGTTCCTGCGGATGCCAGAACGGCGATTCACCGACCTCGCAGGGCGCGCTTGATACCAGCTGCCAGTCCGCGCTCACCGTACGCGCTCCACCTGGATGCTCATTTGCGCGCTCATGGATTCGCCAGGGGCCAGCACTTCGAGCCCCAGGTCCTCGGCGCGCGCAGCGCCGGCCTGCAGCAGGTTGACGGCATTGTTGACATGGCTGACCGGCTCGATGGCCACGAAGTCGCGCGTCGCGTTGGTGAACGCCACCAGCCGGCTCAGGCTGGAGGTGATGCGGGTCTGCAGCAACCCGTCGCGCAGCGTGACGATGCCGTTCCAGCCATCAAAGCAATGGTCCACATCCAGGCCGGCGCAGTCGGCGTCCAGCCCGGTCGAGGGCTCGCGATGCGTGGGCAATTTTTCGCCACTCATCTCCCAGCGCCCGCTCGCATCAAAAGCGATGTGACTGTCGGCGCGCTTGACAAAGTAGGGGTGCCAGCCGAGCCCGGCCGGCGCCGGCACGGCCGACTGGTTGGTCATGCTGAGTGTCAGCTCCAGCACATCGCCGCGGATGCAAAAGGTCTGCGAGGCATCAAAGGCGAAGGGCCAGGCCGCGTCAGCGCGATGTTCACAGGCCAGCATCAGCAACTGGCCCTCGTGCTCCAGCACCTGCCAGGGCCGTTGCCAGCCGATGCCGTGGATCGCATGCGGTTCAGGCCCGTTGTTCTGCACCAGCGGGTGGCTGGTGCCCTGCCACTTGAGCGTGGCATGGCCGACACGGTTGGAAAAAGGCACCAGCGGGTAGCTGCCCGCGAGGCGCACCGTGGCAAGGTCGGTAGCCGGCGTCGAGCGCAACACGGGAACATCATCGAACCACAGGCCGGCAATACAGCCGCCCAGCTCGGGCTTGATCTCGCAACGCAGCCCGGCGCCGGACAGGGTGATGGCAGGGCTCATGGTGCCATTGTGCACGGCAAATCAGGGCCCCCGCGCTGGTTGACTGCGTGTCACCCTCCGCCCCCGGGGACCCGCGGCCCCCCGCTTGAGTCGTGGACCAAGCATCACGCTGCGCCCCCGGCTTGCATTGGTCGGTAGGGCTTAACTCCCCACTCCCTCCCCTAGCCCCTCCCTCGCCCCGCTGGGCGATGGAGGGGGACTTCATTTGGCCGCGTGCGCTGCTCTCGCGTGCACACATGACGGTCTGCTGGGATTCCCGTGCAGGAAGCGCTTTGCGCTTCCTGCACTCCGGATTTCTGTCCCCGCATTGGTTTCCCCCACCCGTCGGGCTGGGCCGAGGAGCGCAGCCGAAAACGGATCAGGGCGAG
>JAZKGR010000049.1:0-42698 GCA_040385775.1 Pseudomonadota bacterium | reverse complement strand
CGGTGCGCGCAGCAGCATGTCGTAGGTGGCGCGCAGAAAGTCGTAGTCAGCCAGCGCGACCGTCGGCCGCAGTGTGGATGTGATGACGTGTGCCTGCATGTGCGTCTCCCGGTTGATGGGCGGGCATTGCGCCGCCCGGTATGCCTTGATTTTGCGCACGTTCGATGGCTGGCGGCATAGGCCAATTCAAACTCTGCGTGTGGGAGATCACCTTCAGCCCAAACCGTGGCGCCTGAACACCCGCGCGGGCAGACCATCGAGTTCAGTCACAGGAGGGGTCGCAAATGCGTGGGGGCGTCATGGTCGCCCATGGCCTGCTTGAAACGGGTGTGCGCTTCGTCCATGGCCACCATGGCCGCGTTGACGGCTTTGTCATCGGGCGGGGCCATGCTCAAAAACTTCATGTAGTCGGCGCGAGCCTCGTCATAGTCGGCCAGCGCTTGTTGGGCATCGGGCATGTTCGCGGGCATGGTTCTAGATCGGCGGTTGAACCATGCCCGGGTCTTCCGGGTGCGGCAGGGGCGGCAACGGGCCCAGATCGGGCTCCACCGGCAGTTCGGCCGGGTTGTGAGCAGGTTTGCCACCAGGCGGGACCGACGGGCCCTCACCGGGCTCGGGGAAATGGGTGCTCATGGCTTAAATCACCGCAAGCATGGCCTGACTCGGCAGGTCGGCAGCGACCAGCGCCGCAGCCGCAGCCACGCTGACCGACACCGCCGACGCATAAGCGAGCACCGCCGGTACCCATTGGCGAACACGCTGCGCAAACGAATGCCGCAACGGCGCTGGCGGCGTGCGATCACAAGCTGCGGAGAAACTGGCGGGGGAAAACACGGGGGTGGTCATGACAAAGGCCTCATAAGATAAATCATGGTGCCTTGCATCAAGCCATCCAGCCATAGGCCGAAGCGAGTTGGTGATGTCGGCGCCAGCCGACAAGCGCTCTGCTTTCAGGAGCGGGAAACACTTTCTGGACAAGGGCTGGAGGCATGTTTGATGCTTCAAACCTCAACACCAAAGGCCAGCCTGCTGAAAGACCGCTGCGCGCGCTAGAACTTGGGGATACGCAGGGTTTTGCTGAGCATCAGCGTGCCCGACACCACAAACAGCAGCGCCAGCGGATGCAGCATCCATGGGCCCAATTGCCACACGCCGCCATACAGCTGTTCGCCGAGGCGGCCTTGCCAGGCGGCAAAGGCCAGCACCGCGGTCAGCAATACGCTGGTCGGGATTGGCGTACCTTCGAAGTACGCCACCTTGGCAGCGCCCGCAGACAGCGTTTCTGCCGTCACGTTGTACCTTGCCAGCCGGCTGACGCCGCAGCAGACGAAATAAATCAGCGCGACCCAGTCCCACCCGCCGCGCATGCCGGCCGCAAACGCCAGCGCTGCCGGGGCGACACCGAAGGAGATGATGTCAGCCAGCGAGTCGAGTTCGCGCCCCAGCGCCGAATGCTGGTTGCGCCATCGCGCCACGCGCCCGTCGAACACATCAAAAATAAAAGCCGCTGGCGCCATGATGGCCGCAGCATAGAAAAAGAATTTCAGCCCTTCCACGGCGTACAACATGGCCAGAAATACGCCGGCAACGCCGCAAGCGGCATTGCACAGCGTGAGGAAGTCCGCCAGGTGAAAACCCCGCAGCATGGAAAAATGTTTGGGCTGTTCGGTCACAGGCGCGGGGTTTCGTGAACGCTGCTGAACGGGCAATTGGCCTCGGCGATTACTTCGCCGGCGCCGGAACGATCAACACCGGGGCGTTGGTCTTGGGCTCGATGCGAACCGATGTGGCGCCCGGCGGGACCACCACTGTCTCGACTTCACGGATCACACCGCCACCGGCCACACTGCCTTGCGTGTTGCCATAACCCATGACACGCGCCTCACAGGCGGTGCGGTCTTCGCCGGTCAGCACTTCACAGCGCTGGCGGGCATTGGCGTCGAACTGCGCGCCGCTGTTGTCGAGCTTGCCACTGCGCTTTTCGGCAGCGGCATTGTTGGTTTCGCGCAGGCAGGTGGCCTGGTCCTGTTGGGTCCGCCCGGTCATGCAGGCCTCGCGCTCCTTTTGGCTACTGCCGGAAGCGTCGATACCGGTGGTGCCGGTGGCGGTGATCGGCACCTGCGCCATCGCGACACCGGAAACCATCAACAGGGACAGGCCCATGCCGGCAAGTACGCGGGGGAATTTTGAAAATGTGTTCATGCTCAAGCTCCTAAGCCATTAAAGATGCTTGAGTCTAGGAAGGCAGAGCGGCCCGGCATTGAGGGATTTCATCGCCGCAGCCGGGGAGCAGGCACCCGATCACCTGTAGGACAGGTCTTTCACCCCCTCGCGGCGCGCGCGGCGCGTCTGGGGTCAGGACAGCTTGGCGGGCCGGCTTTCGCCGGGCATGGTGAAGGAGTCTTCCCACTTGACGGCAAAGCGGTCCGGCTTTTCCCGCGTCATGAAGGAGCCTGTGCCGTCGGGGTTGAAACCGGCACCCTGGCCGGTTCCCCGCGTCTCCGTTGCAGCGGCCTGCTGGTCCTTGAGTTCCTTCATGGCGGCCGCCTTGGCGGCGCGGACTTTTTCACTGGTGAATTCGTCCAGCGCTGCATGAAAGCTGCTGTCACCGCCACGGGTTTCTTCGTGATCACGCTCAATGATCTCGGCCTCGCCGAGGAAGGCGGTGCGCATCGCGCCACCCGAAGGCAAGCTGCTGCTGCGCACTGTGGTGTAGCCAATGCCGCATTCCAGCAGCAGGCCTTCCTTCATCTCGCGCTGGGCCTTGGTCAGGCCGCGTTTGCCCGGCACATCCACGCAGCCAACCACCTTGCCGTCCAGCGTGCTGACCACAAAAGTGCAATAGACGCCATCCAGCAGTTCGTGCCAGTGCTGATCCTTGTTTTCGGGCTGGCCCCGGGTGCTGGGAATGGTGAAGCGCATCACCGGCACCTTGACCATCACGGCGTGGTCGGGAAAAGCCGCGCGCAGCCATTTCCACACATCCAGCTCTTCACCGGTCACCAGTCCCCTGGCATTGAGCAGCCAGCGCGAGGGCAGGCGAAGTTTTTCAGTGCGCTGGCGCCGCGTCCAGCCCCAATGCGCCAGACCACCCAGCACCACGCCCACCAAACCGCCCAACCCGATCATCAGCCATGTCAATGCGTTCACGGTATCTCCTCCTCGGCTCAGTAACAACCTGCAGCAGCTTAAATCACAAAGCCGCATTGCGGCAGAAAATGATGTGTGGGGGCGTTACCAGGGATGCGGCGCCACAACACAGCCACCAGGGGCCGGAGCGGCGCCGGCCATCACGCCTGAGCTTCCTTGAGTAAAAACTGCATGCTGGTTCCGGCCAGTTCCAGCACATCGTTGTGGACCAGCGGCATGGCCTCGCCGCTCACGGCGATGCCGTTCAGGGTCGGGGCAATCGGCCCCGTCAGGTGCGCCACGTAATACCCGTAACGCCGGTGCGACACCGCCACGACGCTGACAGCGGGATTGCCGAAGGTGCTGACCGCCTTGACCACCGGCACCTCCAGCCCGGTTGAGGAGCCGGAGAGGACCTTGAAGCTGGCCTGCAGCGAGGCCAGGGCCGCCGCGTTAGCGGCCGCGCCGTGGACATCGAGTTTCATCTCGGCGGTTTCGTGGTAACCCGATTCTTCTGACGCCGCAAGGTACTGAATCCTGAAATTGCCAATCGCGATGGCGTCGTTGTCATGCAGCAATTCGCGGGACTTGATCATGTGCCCGTTGAGGTAGGTGCCGTTGGTGCTGCCGAGATCTTCAACATAGACGTCGGCCAGGCCGTGCAACTCGAACACGCAATGCTCGCCACTGACCAGCGGGTTGTTGAGCACGATGTCGTTGTACGGCCTGCGGCCCAGCGTGGTGCGGTCCTTGCGCAGGTGGACATGCTTGATCTCCACGCCTTCGACCGATGCAATCAGTTGCGGCATACCAGCTCCCACGGTTTGGCACCGGCGCCTGTCGCACGGTGGTTGCCCATGGTATGCCGCCGTCCGCGCTGAAACAAGGGGACAGCCCGCCCGAGACGCAACAGACTGTGAACAGACGCCTAGCGCGGCTTGCGCAAGGGCTGCAGCAGCGCCGACAGGCCGTTGTGGTCGATCTCCAGTGCCAATTCGAGCAATCGGCCAAGTTCACCTTTGGGAAATCCCTCCCGCGCAAACCAGGCCAGGTAATCTCCCGGCAAGTCGGCAATCAGGCGACCCTTGTGTTTGCCGAAAGGCATCTCGCGCGTGACCAGCAACTGCAGGTCTTCGGGTGCCACTCAGCCACCCGCCTGCTTGACGGTAAAACCCTGCTTCTTCAGCAGCTCGATCAGGTTCGCCAGGTGATCGCCCTGCACCTCGATCACGCCGTCCTTGACGGTGCCGCCCGAGCCGCAGGCGGCCTTGAGCTGTTTGCCGAGCAACACCAGCGCCGGCTCTGCCAGCGGCACACCCTTGACGACGGTCACGCTTTTACCGCCGCGACCCTTGGTCTCGCGCGAGACCCGCACGATGCCGTCGGACGGCGGCGGCGCCTTCGCCTGCCGGCAAGTACAACGGGCCTGCGGCTGGCGGCACGCCGGGCACATCCGGCCGGCATCGGTTGAGTAAACAAGGCCGGAGGACAGTCTGTTTTTCATGGCAGGGCTGTTTCCTGAAAAGCGTCGAGGCGCATGCTTGTGGGGGCGGGTGATGATGACCCTGTCATTCTTGCAGATCAGCCGCAGAACCCGATGTAAGGAACCCTTTTCCAGACCGACTACTCCAACAGGCAGTTTTTCTCCACAACCCAGCAACCTGGAAACACCATGATGAGCCGTAGAAACACCCTTCTGGGCCTGGGCGCGGTCACCGCCCTGCTGGCCAGCGCGCGCGGCCTGTTCGGCGGCGGGCCGGCGCAGGCGGCAGCACCGGCACACACTTACGAGATCAGCAAAACCGATGCCGAATGGAAAGCGCTGCTCAAGCCCGACCAGTACCAGGTCTTGCGCAAGGCCGGCACGGAACGCCCCCACACCAGCCCGCTGAACAAGGAAAAGCGCGCCGGCACCTACAGTTGCGCGGGCTGCGCCCTGCCCTTGTTTGCGTCGAACACCAAGTTCGAGAGCGGCACCGGCTGGCCCAGCTTCTGGCAGCCGCTGGACAAAGCCGTGGTCGAGGAAAGCGACACCAGCATGTTCATGAAACGCACGGAAGTGTTGTGCCGCCGCTGCGGCGGTCACCTCGGCCATGTGTTTAACGACGGCCCGCGCCCCACCGGCCTGCGTTATTGCATGAACGGCGTGTCGCTCAACTTCACCGCCGCATGATGCACGGCGCGCTCAATGCCGCCGGCCTGGCGGCGGCCGCAGGCCTGCTGGCCTGGGGTCTGCTGGGCAACAGCGCGGCCACAGAAAAAGCCGTCATCCTGCCCGCGCCCGCTTTTGATGCGGCCGCCAGCACACCCTCTGCCGTTGAAACCGCCGTGTTCGCGGGCGGCTGTTTTTGGGGCGTACAAGCGGTCTTCCAGCACACCCAGGGCGTGCTCAACGCGGTGTCTGGCTACTCGGGCGGCGCACGCGAAACAGCCACCTACGCCAGCATAGGCACAGGCCGAACCGGGCACGCCGAAGCCGTGCAAATCAGCTACGACCCCCGGCAAATCTCTTACGGCAAGCTGCTGCAGATTTACTTTTCGGTCGCACACGACCCGACCCAGCTCAACCGCCAGGGGCCGGACACCGGCACCCAGTACCGCTCGGCGATTTTCTACAAGGACGCGAGTCAAAAGCAGGTGGCAGAACGCTACATCGCGCAACTCGATGGCGCCAGGGTATATCCCGGCAAGATCGTGACCGAGCTCACCCCGCTGACCGCTTTTTACCCGGCCGAGGCCTACCACCAGGACTACGCCACGCGCAACCCGAACGCGCCTTACATTCGCCGCTTCGACGCGCCGAAAATCGTCAACCTCAAAACCGTGATGCCCGAGCTCTACCGGGCAACGCCGGTGCTGGTGTCGTCCGCCAAATAGAGGTCGAATTCATGAAGCGCCGGATCCGGTTTCAGCGTCGAATTGGCCGGGAGTCTGGGCGGCAGAAGGCGTCGAAGCGAAAAGTGGCCCCGGCGAGGACAGTTTTTGCCGGGTTTGCAGCGCCATAGCCGTAGCTATGGGGCAAAAGGCCGGTGAAAAATGGACCGTCGCGGCCGCTCTGCAGCCGACGTCCCTTCTGCCGCCCAGGCTCCTAGCCCATACCCATTGGGCATAAGCAGCTACTATTTTTATAGCGACTGGATCGCTTCTTCGCGCTGCAGGACGTCCACCGGGACATCGCTGGTTTTCACGCGGCCGCTTTCACAGGCGGCCCGGATGATCTGCTGCTTCGGATTCGGCCTGACGTCGCGGAACTCCATCCAGCGCGGATTGTTGCGGGTGTAGATGGAGGTGTTGTGCGACTTGCCCTGCCACAGCGGCTGCATGTAAAACACCATGGCGGTGTACCTGGCGTTCTTGTTGGCACAGTCAAACACCACCTCCGACTCGTAGGATCTGTAGGGCACACCGTCCCAGCTCTTGCGGAGTTGGGCGCGGCTGACCCGCACGCGCATGGTCTGCGCTTCCACAGTGACGCTCACGGGCGAGGGGTCGACCTCGATGGTGTCCAGCGCCGGATTGGCGGGATCGCCCTTCACCGTGAACCACTGGGTCTGCGCCGACGCGCCACCGGCAAGCAGCAGGCCAGCAAGCAAAAATGTCTTCACAAACGGCTTTCGAGGCAGGATCATGGGACGGGAACGGGTTGCGGGACAGGCGCTACAGCGCCGCATGCGTGAATCTTCCCACACCGCCGCGACCCAGGCGCCAGGCGCCGCAGCCCGAGCGCAAATTTCGGCTGAAAACGTCGCGCGCGGCCGACAGACTTCAGGCTCAAGGTTCGCGCAGCAGGGGCCGCATCAGCCACAGGCCCAGCGCTGGCCCCAGGGCCAGCCAGGGAAGCACGGCGGCCAGCGGCCAGCTCGCGGCAGCGCGCACAAACAGTTCTATGCTCAGCACCGAGATCGCAAAACCAATGCAGTTGGCAAAGGTCAGCACACTGCCAGCCACCTCCGGCGGCGCATTGCGGGCCGTCAGGGTGGAAAACTGCGGGGAATCGCCCGAGGCCGTGATGCCCCACAGCAGCAGCCAGACCAGAAACAGCGGCAGCGGGGCACTCAGCATCCAGGGGGCGGCGAGGCAGCACCCGCCGCTGATGGCCAGCTGCACCTGCGCCACGCGCGCGCTGCCCAGGCGCCGCACCAGCAGGCCACCGACTATGCAGCCCAGTGCACCCGAGGCGATCACCCAGAATGACGCGGCGCTGACCGAGGAACCGGCCAGACGGGTCGCCACCATCAGCGGCACCAGTACAAAAAAAGCGTACAGCTCCCACATGTGGCCGAAGTAGCCGAACACCGACGCGCGCACACGTTTGTCCGACCAGATCAGCCCCAGCGCCCGCGGTGTGATGCGCGCACCGCGCGTCTGCCACGGACTTTCGGGCACCAGCCAGGCGGTGGCTATGCCACCGAGTGCTGCCAGCAGCGACACACCCAGGATCACCCACTGCCAGGAGCCCAGGCCGCCGTCGCCGACCAGCGCTCGCAGGCCATGCGGCAGGGCCGTGCCCAGCACCAGCGCACCGATCAGCACACCCATCACCGCCCCGAGGCGCTCCCGGTACCAGCTGGCCGCGATTTTCATGCCCACCGGGTAAATGCCCGCCAGCACAAAACCCACGCCGAAACGCAAGCCCAGCAGCGCCGCCAGATCGTCGGGCACCAGCACGGTGGCGGCATTCAGTGCGGCTCCCAGCAGGGAGCACAGCAAAAACACCCGCGCCGGCGCAAACCGGTCGGCCAGCATCAGCAAGGCAAACACCAGCGTGCCCGCCACAAAACCCAGTTGCACCGCAGAGGTCAGGCTGGCCACTGCCGTCGCCGGCAGTCCGCCCGCCTGCTGCAAATCAGGCATGACCGCATTGGCCGCAAACCACAGGGACGTGCCGGCAAACTGCGCCAGCACAATCACCGGCAGGATGCGGCGGGGAACGGCAGCCACCCGCCGGTCCAGCGTGTCGACCGGCGAAGTGGCCATTCAGGCTTTAGTCTGCGCGGCCTTGCGGTCGGCCACGACCTTCTGCGCCGACGGGCGCTCGCCGATGAACTTGACATAGGCCTTGTAGTCCACGCCACCGGCCAGCAGCAGGTCCTCGCCGAAGGCTGCCTTGCTGGCCATGCCGACCAGCGGCAGGTTGGCAAAGGCCGCGCAGTCGGCCTGCGTCAGCGCGTCGCCGGCCACATAGGGAGAAAATTTCGCCAGCTTTTTGAAGGCCGCGATGTTGGTTTCCAGCTGCTTGCGGATGCGGGCCAGGTTGCTTTCGCTGAGCGGCGCGGCGCCGAAGAAGGTCGAGGCATAAAGCTGGCGCGCCACGATCTCCAGGTGCCAGTCGATGAAGGTGGTGAGCTCGCGCACCTTCGCGGCCTCGAAGGGATCGGCCGGCATCAGCGCCGGCTGAGGTACGGTCGCCTCGATGTAGTCGAGGATGGCCTGGCTCTCGCACAGGCCGCCGCGTTCGGTGCGGATGAACGGAATCTTGCCCAGCGGCGAGGCGCTGAGGATGGCCTCGTCCGTGCTGTGGGTGGCCGCTACTTCTTCGCTGAAGGGCACGCCTTTTTCAAGCAGGGCCAGTTTGACTTTGTTGTAGTAGTTGGAAATCGGGGAGCCGCAAAGGGTCAGCATGGCAAGGTGTCTCCTGGTTTTTGATGGCACCAGTTTATGCTGCCGCGCCCAGGCGCCATGCCACCCCCGTGACAGCCGCCGGTCAGGACTCGGGAAACAGCGGCGTCAGCAGGCGCACAGCGACGTTGAAGTCCTGGCCGGCGCGCGTGACCCGCACCACCTCCGCCTCGCATCCGAGTTTTCGGATGCCGGCGACGCCAGGAAATTCCAGAACCATGGTGATGGTCTGGCCAGGCACATACGCTGCTTCAGAGGCGAAATACAGGCCGGTGGCGCTGAGGTCGTGGGTCGCGCCCTCGCCTCCGTCAACAGTCAGGCGCAGGGCCACGCCAAAACGTTGCGCCGCCCGCTGATCAATCAAAAAAGCCTTTTTTTCGCCGTGGGTAGAAATATCCATGTGTGTCGCTTTGCAAAAGTCCGGGAAGCGGACCGCTATTTACTTTAAGGACCTGTGAATGGCCAGGCTGTAGGTGCGCAAACGGACCGGGTGTGGGACGCAGGCTATGCGTGCCCGCCTGCCGGGATGCGGGAGACGTGACCAGCGCCTCCTACAAACGGGGGATGACAAAGCCCCGGCGCGCGCCAACACTGGCCCCGATTCAACCGGACCCGCCAACCCGATCGGAAGCTGCATGTCCACATTCTGTTTTTCCAGAGGCTGCAAGGGCATGATTGCCAAACGCATCCAGGCCCATCTGCAGCGCCAGGGCTTTGCCGTCGGCGACCCCCAGAAGTTTGCCGATGGCGACTTCGGCGGCAAGACGCATGCCGCCGTGCAGGCGCTGCAAGGCGCGCGCGGCCTGCCCGCCACGGGCGCGGTGGACGCCCCGACCTGGCAACAGCTCACGCCGGAAGCCCCGCCCAGCCTGTTCGAGCGCTGCCTGCAGCTCACCGCTGCTTTTGAAGGCCACGGCTTCGGGCTGGCCAAAGGCAATTTTGATGGCGCCGGCATCACCTGGGGCGTGATCGGCTTCACGCTGTCCAACCGCGAAATCCAGGTGCTGCTGGCGACGGCGGAGGTGCAGTCGCCCGGCATCCTGGCGCGCTGCATGGGCCCGCTGGCCGCCGAATGGCGAGCCATCACCGTGCTGACGCTGACGCAACAGGTGGCCTGGGCGCATGCCATGTCGTCGGGGCCGTCCCGGGAAGGCCTGCCCGCCGTCTGGTTGCGGGCCTTTGAAAAGCTCGGCAACGAAGAAGTCATCAAACGCATCCAGATGCAGCGCGCCTACGACCGTTACTTCGTGCCCAGTGCGGCCTCGGCCGCCACGCTCGGCCTCACCAGCGAGTTGGGCATTGCGCTGGCCTTCGACGTGCACGTGCAAAACGGCGGCTTCAAGACCGACGCCTTCACGCTGGCCGCAGGCCTGCCCTTGGCCACCATGGAAGCGCTGCGGCGCCAGAAGCTGGCGGCCTGCGTGGCTGCCAGCGCGCGGCCACAGTACCAGGCCGACGTGCTGAGCCGCAAAAACACCATCGCCACCACGCAGGGCGTGGTGCATGGCGCAAGCTACCAGCTGGCGGCATGGGGCTTGGGGGAAGATGCAGCGGCCTGATCCATGTGCCAGACTCAGGCCTGCCACACCCCATACCCCTGCTCGCGCAGCGCAATGCCGAGCTCGACTTCCATGTCGCGAGCGCCTTCATACGGCATGGGGTTGTACATGGTGTAGAGCTGCGGCAGCAGCCGCAGGCCCCACTTCTGCACATAGACGTTGGCCTGGATGCCGGCCTTGTGTTTGTCAAAACGCACATCGGGATCCAGCCCGGTCATGCCGACGTACACAAAGGGCTTGCCAAGCTGCCAGTCGGGGTTGGCGCGGCGAAAACGCGCGACGTTCCAGACCTCGTCGGACAGCTCGATCACATAGACGTGGTAGTGGTGGCTGCGCGGCGTGCGCGGCTTCTTGACGCGCGGCGCGGCTTTCACTGCCGCCGTGCCGTCGGCCGTCTTCTTCGATGTTTTGCGGGACGCTGTCGCCATGAGAGGTCCAGTATGCGTCAGCGGACGGGGCTGCGCTGCGCTACTAATTTGATAGCTTCTTACGCCCGATGGATATGGGTTGGAGGCCGATTTGATGCACAGCCTGGGGGCCACATCAATCCGGCACGAACCTCGCCTTGAATTTGCTTTCGTCTTCCGGCAGTTCCAGCGTCACCAGTTGTCCCATCTTGCCGTCGCTGAGCCGGCAGGCCGC
The DNA here is from genome assembly GCA_040385775.1 of Pseudomonadota bacterium. GTDB lineage: Bacteria > Pseudomonadota > Gammaproteobacteria > Burkholderiales > Burkholderiaceae_C > Polaromonas. The sequence continues at coordinate 31,749 of JAZKGR010000049.1, read as the reverse complement.
GAACAGGCTGAACTTGCCCTGCAGGTAATAACTCTCCAGGTCAATCAGCATGTAGGGGTAAGGCACAAACACCTGGTGCGGGAAGATGAGCCGGTGCCGGTTGCGCGGCGACGGAAACAGCTTGTAGTCGTCGGTGGTGATTGCCTGAGCGGATGCCATGGTGGGTTCTTTTTTGCGCGGTGAGTACAGATGTGCGGAAGGTGGAAGGGTTGGGTCGCAGCAGTGGCCCAAGCATCAGGCTGCCTGCATCATGGCATCGCGGCCACGCAGGGCCCACGCAAAAATGCCCCCCAGCGCCACCAGCACGCCGCCGCTCAGTGCGATCACGGTGCCGGCGCCCATACGCACGGCCAGGCTGGCGGCCAGCAGCACACCCACCGACTGCCCGAGAAACAGCGCTGCGGCAAACATCGACACGCCGGTGCCGCGCGCGCCAGGCGCCATTTGCGTGGCATTGGTCTGCAAGGTGTTGTGCAGCATGAAAAAACCGAAACCCGCCAGCAGGCTGGCCGGCAAGGCCAGCGCCCACCAGGGCGTCAGGCCCAGCACGATGGCGGCCAGGCCGGCCAGGCCGCCGCCCGCCATGGACAGGCCGCGCTCGCCGAGGCGGCGTATGAGATGCCGCGCCACCACCATATAGAGCATGCCGCCGAGACCGAACAGCGCCACGATGGCGCCGGACGCCGTGAGCGACAGGCCCAGCGTGCCATGCAAATGCGAGGCCCAGATCGCCAGCACGCCAAAACCCGCCGCGCCTTCGGCAAAAGACACCGCCAGCACGACGCGCGACCACGGGCCGGTGATGATCAGCAGGGCCTGTGCAATGAAACCCGGCCGCAGCACCGGCTCCGCAGGGGCTGGCGCAGCGATGGGCACGGCCTGCTGGCGGCGCCAGTCGGCATACAGCAGCGTGCCGACAGCGCCGAACAGCACGGTGGTGATGCCAAAGGCCCAGCGCCAACCGAGCGCGTCGGTCACCAGCCCACCGACCAGTTGCCCGCTGACCAGGCCCAGCGTGGTACCCAGGCCAACACGGGCCAGCGTTTCCTGGCGCAGTTCATAAGCGATGGTGTCGCCCACCCAGGCCATGGAGATCGGGATGATGGCCGCCGCACCCAGCGCCACCAGCACGCGGGCCAGCACCAGCACATCCAGGCTGGCGGCAAACACCGCCAGCAGGCTGCCGATGCAACACGCCAGCGTGGCAAAAGTGACAATGCCGAACTTGTTGAAGCGGTCGCCCAGCGGGCCGTAGACCAGTTGCGCCAGGCCGTAGGTCACGGCAAACACCGACACCACCTGCGCGGCCTGGGCCAGGCTCACGGCAAAAGCGCGTGACAGCTCGGGCAGCATGGCATCACAAATGCGTTGCACCGCCATGCTTGAAAACGTGGCAAACGACAGCAGCAGGATGGACCGGCGCGTGGCCGCAGGCAGGGAGGCAGAGCCGGATGTCATGGGGGAAAGGTCAGTGAGGATGCATCGTCCCGGTTAACGGTTGCCCGAGTCAGGCACGCTGTATTCGCGGATGATGGGAATGCCACCGCCACCCTGCGGCGGGACCGGCCGCGCCGGCACCGCCACATAACCGGGCGGCGACGCGCCCGGTGCAGGTTGCGACGGAATCACCATGCCCACCCCGGGTGGCTGCTGCGAAGGCTGAGGCGGCGGTGGCGGCGGTGCCGGCTGCACCTGCGGCAGGCCCGGAATCGGGCTGCCGTCGGGCGTGGTCATGGGCTGCGAAGGCGGCGTGACCTGGCCGGCCGGCGGGAACAGGCTGTTGAACCAGTCGCTGACCGGGCTGGACGGCTCGGGGGCCGGGGCGCTGGAATTTTTGGGCACATCGAAGCGGGCCTGTGCATCGACCACCTTGCTGCGCAGCGAGGCGGCAAAAAAGTCGCCGACGATGGGCAGCGCGCTGTGGGCGCCCTGGCCCCAGTAGTCGCTGAGCGTGACGCGGTTGTCGTTGAAGCCGACCCAGGCGCCCGCCACCAGTTGCGGGTGCATCAATATGAACCAGCCGTCGGTGTTGTCCTGGGTGGTGCCGGTCTTGCCGGCCACATCGGCCTGGATGCCGTGGCGGCTGCGGATGCCGGCGCCGGTGCCCTGGTCCACCACGCCACGCATGACATCGACCAGCGTCTGCGCGGTCGACACCTGCATCGCCTGCTCGGGTGCCCTGGCTTGCCATGTCTCCAGCACCTTGCCGTTGCGGTCTTCCACGCTGGTGACGATGAAGGGCTCGATGTAGGCGCCCTTGTTGGCAATCGTCGCGTAGCCAGCGACCATCTCCTTGAGCGTGACCGGGCTGGTGCCCAGCGCCAGCGACATCACCGGCTCGAGCTTGCTCTGGCGCACACCGGCAGCCTGGGCAAGCGCGGCCACTTTGGCCGGTCCGACGCTTTGCATGACCTGCGCGGTGATGGTGTTCTTGGAATACATCAGGCCCTGGCGCAAGGTCATGGGCGCATAGCTCGGCCCGCCGCCGTCGGTCGGCCGCCAGACCTGGTTGCCGCCCAGTGAAATTTCGACCGCGTCGTCCATATAGGTGTCGGTGGGCCGCGCACCGTTTTCAAAGGCCGCACCATACACAAAGGGCTTGAAGGTCGAGCCGGCCTGCCGCCGCGCCTGTTGCACATGGTCGAAGGGGTCGGTCGCAAAATCACGGCTGCCGACCCACGCCTTCACATGGCCATTGGTCGGGTCCTGCGCCATGAAGCCAGCCTGCAGACGTGTCTTGTCCTGGCGCAGCGCCTGCATGAAAGCGGTGTCGGCCAGCAGCCGCTTTAGGATGGCCTCGTCGGCCTCGTCCTTCTCCCTGGCCGTTTTGTATTCGGGCGTCTCGCGCACCAGTGCGCGTACCAGGTCTTTCTTGCCGGCCCAGGCGCGCGGGCCCCACTCATTGTTGGCCACGCCTTGCAGCCGGTCGGCCTGGCGCTTGACCGCCTCGTTGGCGAGTTTTTGCAGCCGCGAGTCAATGGTGGTGCGCACCACCAGCCCGTCGGCATAGATGTTGTAGTCGTTGCGGTCGGCCCAGTCGATCAGCCAGCGGCGCAGGTACTGCGTCAGGTGCGGCGCAGCGCCCAGCGGCTCGGTCTGGCGTTCGAAGTCCACCTTCAGCGGGCGCTTTTTCAGCGCCTCGAAGCGCTTGGCGTCGAGCTTGTTGTGCTTGACCATCTGGCCCAGCACGATGTTGCGGCGCTCCTTGGCGCGCTCGGGGTTCAGCACCGGGTTGTAATAACTGGTGCCCTTGAGCATGCCGACCAGGGTGGCGCTTTCGAGCACGTCGAGCTTGTCGGCCGACTTGTCGAAATAGGTGCGCGCCGCCATCTCGATGCCGAAGGCGTTGTACAGAAAGGGCACGGTGTTCAGGTAGGTTTCAAGAATCTCGTCCTTGCTGTAGATCGCCTCGATCTTCAGCGCGGTGATGATCTCCTTGAACTTGCGCGTCAGGCTGCGTGAGCGGCCGACTTCTTCCGGATACAGGTTGCGCGCCAGTTGCTGGGTGATGGTCGAGCCGCCCTGCAGGTCGCCGCCAAAGGTGCTCAGCATCGCGCCGCCTATGCGCGTGAAGTCCAGCCCGTGGTGATCGTAAAAACGGTGATCTTCCGTGGCGATCAGCGCAGCCACCACATTGGGCGAAATGTCGGCGAGCTTGATGCGGTCGCGGTTGGCCCCCTTGAAGGCGGCCAGCTCCTTGCCGTCGGCCGACATCACGATGGCCGGCTGCTGGGTCCGGGATTTCTGGATGTCGCGGATGCTGGGCGTGAAGGGGATCAGCAGAAAAAAGTACAGCACGACAAGGCCCGGCAGGGCCGCCAGGCCCAGCAGCACGCCGCGGCGCGTCGGATGCTTGAGGTGGTAGATCGCCTTCGTAACAAAAGGTTGGATACGTTCGAGGATTTTGTTCATCGCCGCCAGTGTAGGCGCTGTCGGCGAAGGCTTTTCCCGGCCCGCCGGCAGGGCGCTCTCGCAGCCTTGGGCCCTTGACGAAATCAGCCTCCGGCCCCTGCCCTTCGGGACCAGATAGCTATGAATTTGATAGCTGTGGAAATTCCTTCTGCGGCCGCAGGGCAAGGCATAGTCCGACAGGCCGACGCGCCCCGCAGGTCTGGCGCAGGCGCAGCGCGCAGACCAGCATCCAGTCATTGCTGTCCGATTCCAAAGAAAGCGCCCCGACCTCATGACCCGACGTGTCCCCGCCCTGCCCGCCGACTACCACCCCTCCCTGCTGCACGGCAGCCTGCAACTGCCCGCCGTCAGCATCCGCGGCTACAGCCTGGAGTTGCGCGAGCGCGGCGGCTTCCTCGGCGACCAGGTCAGCCGCAAGGCCTTCTCCACCCTGCTGGACGACTGGCGCAGCCTGTTTCGCGAGCTCGATGACGGTGAAGACCCGTTCGGCAACAAACCGACCGCCGAGCTCAGCAAGACCCGGCTGGACCGTTTGCGCGGCAGCAACACCCCGGCCGGCGCGGTGATCGCCGCGGCCAGCGAAGACTATGCCTTCCAGCTCGCGCATGTGGTGCGACGCTTCCTGCGCCACGACTCCTGGCGCGGCGTAGCCCGCATCGTCGTCGGCGGCGGCTTCCAGCAAACCGAGGTCGGCCGCCGCGCGGTCAGGCGCGCGTCGGCGCTGCTGGCCGAGCGCGGCATGAAGGTGCGGCTGCGCACGCTGCACGCACATTCGGACGAAGGCGGCCTGATCGGCTGGGTGCACCTGGCGCCGCCCGAGCTGCTGGACAAGTACAACGCCCTGCTGGCCGTGGACATAGGCGGCACCAATGTGCGTTGCGGCATCGTGCGCACACGCCAGCACAAGGCCGCCAACCTGTCACTGGCCGACGTGATCGGCCGCAGCAAGTGGGGCCATGCCGACGACGACGATGCAACCCGGCGAGAGCACCTGGTCGAAGGCATTGCCGACATGCTGGAAACACTGATCCGCAAGGCAAAGAAAAAGAAGCTGAAGCTCGCGCCCTTTGTCGGCGTCGCCTGCCCCGGCGTGATCCGCGAGGACGGCTCGATCGCCAACGGCACGCAAAACCTGCCCGGCAACTGGGAAGGCGCGGGCTTTCACCTGCCGGCGCGCCTGTGCGAACGGCTGCCGCGCATCAGCGGGCAGGACACCCAGGTCAGGATGCACAACGATGCGGTGGTGCAAGGTTTGTCGGAGCTGCCGCACATGCGCGATGTCAAGCGCTGGGCAGTGCTGACGGTGGGCACCGGCCTGGGCAATGCCAGTTATGTGAACCACAAGCCGCGCCGCGGCTGAGGCCGCACCTTCTTGCGGAATCAGCGCGGCGGCTTGACCACCGGCTGCAGGCCGGCAAATTGCGGGTAGTGCCGCTGCACCACCGCGCCATTGAAGTCCCAGGCCAGGCATTTGCCAAGGTGGTAGGGCGGCGCGGCATTCGGCGCCTCGGGCACGCCCGACTGGCGGCGCAGACGCTCGCGGTAGACCGGCACGGTCTGGTAGGCCGCCGTCGCCATGTTGAACAGCAGCTCGCGCAAGTGGGTGCAGCCGCGCGTGCCGCCCAGCGCCTTTTCAATCGCCTGGCGCCAGCCCGGGCCCATGGTGACGCCCACCATCTGCTGCATCGGGTCCACGCCGCCCCGGCACTCGCCAAACGGCGTGTGGTCCATCGCGGTGCTGATCTCGCGGATGGTCATCTGGTCGTCCACCGTCGCGCGTATCGCCATGCCGTGGATCGGTGTGCCCGGCGGCATCTCGCCGCGCTCGGAACGCTCCAGCGCATAGGTCTTGGTGTCGGTCATTTCGGCCTCGATGTCCCACAGACCATCCTCGCGGCGGTAGCCACGGTAAACAACGGCGCGGGTGTGCAGGTGGGCTCTGGCTTGGGGGGTGGGCAATGGCATGGGGTGGATTAGGCTGAAAGCGCTATTTTCCGCCCACGGCGGATGCTTTGCTGCGCCAGCGGTGACAGGGCCCTTGAATCAAGCATCAAATCGGCCTCCGGCCCATACCCGCCGGGTGCCAGCAGCTATTATTTCAGGAGCAACAGGAAAAGCAGCGTCAAGTCTTGTCAGCGGCGCCAAGGCCTGTCCAGCGTTTTGCCTCACACTGCGGCCATGAACCCTGCTTCAATCCCTGCGATGTGCAAAGCCGAAGGTGCCGGCCTGGCCTTCGTGTTCCTGTGGTTTCTGCTGGGCGGGATTGCACATTTTGTTTTCACCGAGGCCGAGATGCGCATCGTGCCGCCCTGGATGCCCTGGCCGCGTGAGGTGGTGCTGCTCAGCGGCGTGGCCGAGTTGCTCGGGGCTGCGGGTCTTCTGTGGCATCCGGCAAGGCGTGCCGCGCTGTGGGGCCTGTTTGCCCTGACCATTGCCGTGACGCCGGCGCATATTTACATGCTGCAAGAGCCGGCATTGTTTCCGTCGGTGCCGTATTGGGCGCTGGTGCTGCGGCTGCCCTTGCAGGCAGTGCTGCTGGCGCTGATCGCCTGGCTGGCCTTGCGGCTGGCCGCGACGTCACACGGGTAGTCGATCAGGGCTCAGAGACGACGCGCGGAGCGGGCGTCTCCAGAACCGGCAGCTCTCGCGGCGTGTCTTGGGTCCCTGGCTCCACTGCCCGGGCTGGCTGCAGCGCCTGCAGGTCGGCGGCGGTTGTCGGTGCGGCCGGGAGAATCTGGATGTTGACGTATTTGATCGGCGGCGGCGACAACATGCCCGATACCGCTGGCGCGCCATTCTGCGGCGCATGCACCGTCACTGCGCTCACCAGCGGCGGCTCGGCCGGGTTGACCTCGACCATCGGCGCGCCGGGCAGCAGCAGCGGGTCCAGGCCCGGCGGCGGCGCCTGTTGGCTCAGGCCCTCCGGCGCCGAAAACCTGGCGCGTGAATCGATGACTTTTCCCTTCAGCGCCTGCTGGAAAAATTCTCCAACCATGGGCAGGGCACTGTGCGCGCCCTGCCCCCACCGATCGCCCATGGTCACGCGGTTGTCGTTGAAGCCGACCCAGGCGCCGGCCACCAGTTGCGGATGCATCAGGATGAACCAGCCGTCGGTGTTGTCCTGGGTGGTGCCGGTCTTGCCGGCCACATCGGCCTTGATGCCGTACCGGCTGCGTATGCCGGCGCCGGTGCCCTGGTCCACCGCGCCGCGCAGCACATCGACCAGCATGTCGGCCGCGCTGGCCGAGATCGCCGCCTCGGCCACCGCCGGCGAAAACTCCTCCAGCACGCGGCCGTTACGGTCTTCCACGCGGGTGACCACCATGGGCTCCACATAACGGCCGTTATTGGCCAGCGCGCCGTAACTGGCGACCATCTCCTTCAGCGTGACCGGGCTGGTGCCCAGCGACAGCGACAGGACCTCCTCCAATTTGCTCTGGCGCACACCCATGCTGCGTGCCAGGCCCGCCACCCGCGCCGGGCCAACGACCTGCATGACCTGCGCGGTGATGGTGTTCTTTGAATGAACCAGGCCTTCGCGCAGCGTCATGGGCGCGCCGCTGGGGCCGCCGCCGTCGCTGGGCCGCCAGAACGTGCCGTCGCCCAGGGCGATGTCAATGGGCTGGTCCATGAAGCCGTCGTAGGGCCGCGACCCGTTTTCAAACGCTGCGCCATACACAAAAGGTTTGAAGGTCGAGCCGGGCTGGCGCCGCGCCTGCGCCACATGGTCGAACTGGTCGGTGGCGAAGTCGCGGCTGCCGACCCAGGCCAGCACCTGGCCGTTGGACGGGTTGAGCGCCAGGAAGCCGGCCTGCAAGCGGGTCTTGTCCTCGCGCAGTTTCTGCATGAAGGCCGTGTCTGCCACCACAGCCGCCACCGCCTGATCGTCGTCCTTTCCAGCGGCGATGGCCGCCTTGTACTGCGCCGAATCGCGCACAAAGGCCAGCATCAACGCGCGTTTGGTGCCTTTGGCGGTCCAGCCGGACTTCTGCGCCCAGTCCGTGTCCGACAGCGTCTGCAGCTTGTCCGCCTGGCGCGTCACCGCCTCGTTGGCCATGGCTTGCAGGCGGGAGTCGATGGTGGTACGCAGCACCAGGCCATCGGCGTAGATGTTGTAGCTGTTGCGGTCGGCCCATTCGATTGCCCAGCGGCGGAGCTGCTGGGTAAAGTGCGGCGCCGGGCCGAGCTCGGGCTCCTGCCGCTCGAAGTCGACCTTGAGCGGCTGCTGCTTCAGCGCCGCCAGCTGTTCCGCCGGCAGCTTCTGGTGGCGCACCATGCGGCCCAGCACCGTGTTGCGCCGCTGCAGCGCGCGTTCGGGGTTCACCACCGGGTTGTAATAACTGGTTCCCTTGAGCATGCCTATCAGGGTCGCGCTTTCCAGCACATCCAGGGTGTCGGCGGTTTTGTCGAAATAGGTACGGGCCGCCATCTCAATGCCGTAGGCGTTGTAGAGAAAGGGCACGGTATTCAGGTAGGTCTCGAGGATCTCGTCCTTGGAATACACCGCCTCGATCTTCAGCGAAGTGATGGCCTCCTTGATCTTGCGCGTCATGGTGCGTGAACGGCCGATGTCCTCGGGGTAGAGGTTGCGCGCCAGCTGCTGGGTGATGGTTGAGCCGCCCTGCACCCGGCCCTGGACGGTGTTCATGGCGGCTGCTGCCGTGCGCCGCAGGTCCATGCCGCGGTGCTGGTAAAAGCGCGCATCCTCGGTGCTGATCAGCGCGTTCACCACATGCGGCGAAATGCCGGCAAGCGGCACCCAGTCGCGGTTGGCGCGCTTGAACACCGTCAGCTCCTGCCCGTCAGCCGACATCACCACCGAGGGTTTGGCCGCCTTGACCTTGCGCAGGTCGGCGATGCTGGGGGTGAAGGGAATCAGCGCCAGCACATACAGCAGCAGCGCAACGGGCAGCGCCGCCAGCCCCCAGGCCATGCCGCGTACTGTCGGGTGGCGCAGGCCATGGCCCAGGGCGGTCGCCCACAGGCGGAAACGGGAAGGCGCGGGTTCACTCAGGTCGATGTCAGGCTGTGTATGCATATGTGCGGGGAGCGTAGGTCACGGCCCAGCGTGGCTCTGTAGGACGGCGGGCAAAGACAACATCGGCTGGCAGAGAAAGTGTTTCCTGCTGTAAGGCGCTCTCCGCTTGTCATCCCGGACGCGATCCGGGATCCATCCCGCATCCAGCACGGTCCGCAGCAGGCGGGGCATGGATTGCGGGTCAGGCCCGCAATGACAAAACCGTCAAGCGTGCTTGTACACGCCCGGCGCGCTCATCAGTGCGCGGCAACCGCCTACAGCCCCGACGTCACACACGGCTTACGCTGCGATCTTCAAGCCAGCCACACCTCAGGAGACTGCCATGACCCCACCCGGCGTAGAACCCGACCGCATCGCCATCAATGATCCCGCCGCTCTGGCCGAATGGACGAAGAAGCTGGACACCACGGAAGACCAGCTGCGTGACGCCATTGCCAACATCGGCGACAAGGCCGCCGACGTCGAGATGCACCTGAAAGGCACACGCAGCACGACCAACGCCGAGCGGGTGCAAGACCTCAGCGGATCGTGAGCGGCTCCTTTCTCGGCAGCACGGCACACGGCGTGCTGGCGCTGGTCCTCGGCATCATCATCACGCTGATGGGGCTGGTCATCTGGTCGATCAAACGACACCGCAGCCCCAAGCTCAAGATCGAATGCGGCGCCTCCATCGACACGCTGATGCCCTCACTGGCGGGCCTGACACTGGGCAGCGTCACCTCCGGCAACTCGGTCGAATTGCTGGAAAACGGCGCCTATTTCGACGTGCTGATAGCGCGCATTGCAGCTGCCGAACAGACCGTGCACTTCGAGACCTTTTTGTGGAAAGAAGGAAAACTCGGCCAGCGCCTGGCCGATGCCTTGTCCGAACGCGCGCGCGCAGGGGTCAAGGTGCGCGTGCTGCTCGACGCCACCGGCTCCAAGGAGATCGGCAAGGGCGAGCGCCGTCAGATGGAAGACGCCGGCTGCAAGGTCAAAATGTTCCATGAACGCTCGATTTACAACATCGGCGTGATGAACGAACGCGACCACCGCAAGCTCTGCGTGATCGACGGCAGGGAAGCCTTTGTCGGCGGCCATTGCGTGGTGGACGAGTGGCTGGGCAATGCCGAAGACGGCAAACATTACGCCGACCTCAGCGTGCGCCTGCACGGGCCCATCGTGCACAGCGTGCAGGCTGCCTTCAGCGAAAACTGGGGTGGCCAGACCGGCGAGCTGTTTGTCGGCGACGATGTGTTTCCCGAGCTGGCGCCGGCCGGCGACGTCGCCATCCACGCCGCCTACACCAAGCCCGAAGGCTCGGCCTCGGCCGTCAAGCTTCTTCACCACACCGTGATCTGCCTGGCAAAAAAACGCATCTGGATCCAGAACCCCTACTTCATCCCCGAGCCCGAGGCCATCGACGCCTTCGGTGAAGCCGTCAAACGCGGCGTCGACGTGCGCGTGATGATGCCGTCGACCAGCGGCTCGGACAACCCCATGGTGCAGCACGCCGGCCACCGCAATTTTGAAAAGCTGCTCAAGTGCGGCGTGCGCCTGTTCGAATACCCGCACACCCTGCTGCACCAGAAGGTGATCACCATCGACGGCGTCTGGAGCGCCATCGGCTCCAGCAACTTCGACGACCGCTCGTTTGACACCAACGACGAGCTCACCCTGAGTGTCAAGGACCAAGCGCTGGCCGGCCAGCTCGACGCGGTGTTCGAGAAATACGTGGCCCGCTGCGAGGAGATCGAGCTCAAGGCCTGGCAGCAACGCGGCCTGTGGCACAAGTTCAAGGACAACTGGTTTTATATCTTCAATGAGGTGTTGTGAGGCCAAGCGCCGGCGTGATCTGAATCTGTCATTGCGGGCCTGACCCGCAATCCATGGCGGCACCCAAGCGCCGGTAGTTGATGCGCTTGGATCCCGGATCAGGTCCGGGATGACAGACTGGAGAAAATACTTTATATTGCCAATTAGCAATATATATTGCTAGAATGCAATATACATGAAGGCCGTCCTGATTGCCAGAGCCAAGGAGATACGCGATGACGGCTCGGTGGTCGAAATCGTTGTCTGGCGCCTGGCCCAGGCTTTGCCCCCTTGCACACATCTCTACAAGTACAGGCTGTACTTCGGCAACGGCGGGCAATGTCGGGTACGTTATGACAACGAACGGGGCAAGGGCGACCACCGGCACCTCAACAACGCCGAGGAGCTTTATGCATTTGTGTCGATCAGTCAGTTGCTTGATGACTTTCAACGTGACGTGGAAACCTGGAGTTAAGCCATGAAAGCAATCATAGAAATTGCCCCCCGCGGCTCGGCTTTCAGCGAAGCACGCAAGCAACTCAAGGCCGCCGAGTCCAGCCCCGGATATCGCGCTGACTACCACCTCAGCTTTGAATCAGCGCGCATCCTGTTTACCGAACTCACACCGGCGCGCATCGACCTGCTCGAGGCATTGCGCCAGTGCGGCCCGTGCTCCATCTATGCGCTGGCCAAAACGGTGGGACGGAACTACTCCAACGTCCATACCGATATTGGCAAACTCGAAGAGCACGGCCTGGTCCAGCGAACGCCGGACGAGCTCGCCTTTGTTCCGTTTGAATCGGTGGAGATTCATCTGGCTTTGGTGAAAAAGGCGGCTTGAATGAGGATCTCAGCAGCATCGCTCGAGCCCTGCCCTGCGGAGGCGACAAGGTCGCTATGGAGCGCCAACCTCAAGCCCGACCGTCCCGCGTCAATCAGGCGCCACCAGCTCGCCACCCGCGCGGCGCGGCAGCACGGCTGAAGTCGAACTCTTGTTGTAAACAAGCACGTCCAGCTTGGCGTCATTTTCCCGCAGCTCAAGCATGCCGTGGTTGCGCAGTTTGGGGCCGGTTATCACGGGGTTGAGTTTGGCCACAACGGCTGCACCCGAGGCCGTGAGCTCCACCAGGCGGCCGGTTGCCGACACCTTGTGGGTCAGCAGGCTGGTGGAATGCACATCGCCGCTGAGCATCAACCATGTCCTGGAGCCAATGCTTTCCTTGAGCCAGGCGAAGTCGTCCTCGTATTTCTCCCAGCTGTCCTTCTGGTTGAAAGTGCTGCCACTGGCGATGATGTGCAGGGCGTCCGGATGGGCCGCAAACTGCTGCGCCAGTTGCTCACGCTGCGCGGCGCCAAGCAAGGTTCGCCCCTTGCGATGCGTGCGGCCGTCCGTCAGATGCAGCCAGGACCGGCCATCCGGCTCCAGCTTGATGGAGGTGGCGCCCAGCGGCGTGAACGCAGCGTCGAGCCGGAAAGCCGGGTCTTCGGCAGAAGAAGGGAACAGCGTGAGGTCTTTTGCCGCCAGCACCCGGCGGAACTCGCGCATGAACTTGGTGGAAATTTTCACCTTGTCGGCTTGCAGCGGCTGCCCCTGCATCACGCCGCCTTGTGCATCGTTCCAGGCAAAGTCGTGGTCGTCCCAGATCGCGTGAACCTGGATGCCTGGCGCAGCCACCAGGTCGCGAAATTTCTGGTTGGCCAGTTGCTGCTCGTAGCGCTTGTACATATGTGCGGCAAACTGGTTCGGGTACATCTCCTGCAGCTCAGACATGCTCGTTGACGGCACATCGTTGTAAATGTTGTCGCCGAGAAGCACGACATGGTCGGGGGCCGCCTCGCGGATGTAATCCCACACCGGCTGCGTTTTGACAAGGCCCCAGCAGGTGCAAGAGGTAAAGGCAATTCTCATCATGACTCCCGGTAGTGGTGAGCCAATCTAGCGCCGACCCTGCCGGCTCGCATCCCCCAATTGGAGGACGGTTCGCCAGCAGCTCCTCTCATTGGAGGATGCGCGTGCCGCAACACCTGACTACCGTGGTGTTTTCAATCCGGGAGACACCATGCCCATCGCCTACGACCCCACCAACGATGCCCTGCTGCGGCCCGAGTTGCGCGACACGGTTTTCAGCAGCCACACACAGCCCGGTCATATCGCCATTGCGGTCGAGGCAGCACGGCTGGCGTACTACCGGTTTGAGGAAAGCGCCGCAGAGAAGGCACGGCTTATTCAAGCGCTGGCACTGGCGGGTTATGGCAACCTGAAAACTTTCACCAGCAACACCTTTGTGGGCACCGAAGCTTTTGGCGCCATTCATGCAAGCGACGGCACGGCGCTGCTCGCCTTTCGCGGAACGCAACCCGACAAGCTGGCCGACCTGGGCACCGACGCCAATGCGCTTCTGGTGCCCTGGGAACTGGGCACAGGCAGCGCGCACTTTGGCTTTCAGCGTGCCTACCAGGCCGTCCGCGAGGACATCGACGACTGGCGCGCCGGACCCGCTGCCGACAGACAGCTGATCATTTGCGGGCACAGCCTGGGGGCGGCACTGGCTTGCCTGTGCGCCAGCATTTGCACCCCGCACAGGCTGGTCACGATAGGCGGGCCGCGCACCGGAGACAGGGTTTTCGTCGACAGCATCGAAGGGCCATGGACCCGGCTGGTGGACTGCTGCGACTTCGTCACACGGGTTCCCCCGACGTTTCTGGGCTACGCCCACCCCGGTTTCCGCACCTACATCACCTGGGACGGCCAGATCCATGAAAACCCGACGGACGACTTCATTGCCGCCGACCGTGAACAAGGCCGCCTCGACTACCTGCAGAACCACGCCTGGCGCAGGGGCACGGTGGTGGTGCGCGACCTGGCCGACCATGCGCCCATCAATTACGCCAGGGCATTTTTCTGATCCGGGGCGTCGCGCCCCTTCGGTCCCACAGGCTCCCGCTTGTGCAGATGCCTGACGGCGCCAGAAAAGCGCAGGGGGGCATGCATCTCCCCGACTGTCATTGCGGGCCTGACCCGCAATCCATGGCTGCATCCACGCGACGGTGGTTCATGCGGCATGGATCACCCCGGATCGCAGTCCGGGGCAGGCTCCTCGAGTCCGGGATGACGGGCCGGGAGGCGGGATGACAGGGGGGGGGTGGGTCATCCCGAATACAGCGGCGGCGGGCTTGGATGTTCAATACAGGCAGGAACAGCCCGCTGCCTTCTTGACGATTGATGCGTATGGTCCTGCCCCATCAACCATTCAAAGGAAACTTCTCATGCGCAAACTCTCATACATCGCCGCCGCAGGTGTCGCCGTGGCTTTACTCACCGCCTGCGCCACCTCATCCGGACCCAGCTCCATGAGCTTTTTTATCACCAGCGTGGGCAGCGGCAAGGGCGCCGACCTGGGCGGCCTGGCCGGTGCCGATGCGCATTGCCAGCGCCTGGCCACGGCGGCCGGTTCCACCGGCAAAAACTGGCGCGCCTACCTGAGCACGCCGCCCACCTTCGCCTCCGCCACCGCACCTGCAGTCCCCGCCGTCCATGCGCGTGACCGCGTCGGCGCCGGCCCCTGGTTCAACGCCAAGGGCGCGATGATTGCGCGCAGCGTCAGTCATCTGCATGACGGCAACTTCATCAGCAAGGACACCGCGCTCGACGAGCGCGGCATGGGGATCAAGGGCCGGGGCGACACGCCCAATGAGCACGACATCCTGACCGGCTCGCGTTCGGACGGCACCGCTTTTGCGCCGCAGACCGACACCACCTGCAAAGCCTGGACCAGCTCGACCGACGGCTCGGCCATCGTCGGCCACCACGACCTGATCGGCCCCAACACCGACAACTGGGCCAAGTCCTGGAACTTCTCGCACCAGTCCGCTGGCTGCAGCCAGGAGGCGCTGATCCGCACCGGCGGTTCAGGCAAGTTCTACTGCTTCGCGGCCAACTGACCGCCTGAAGCCCTGGCCATAGCGCCCCGGCGTCCTGCCGGAGGCGCTTTGGTGTCTTGCCCCCTCCGGCCGGGCCCAGTTTTTTTATTGGCCAAATCGGCACTTGGTCCTTATGCAGCTTGGCTGAGCAGCTATCATTTTGCTAGCGAAACAGCCGCCTCCTTTTTTCTCGCTCCGCAACCCGACTGCAAGAAGCCAGGCACTGTGGCCCCGCAAGACGGGGGCAAAAACAGCTTGATGCAGCGCCGGACGGCCCCACGTAGGTAGTAGAAGTATTGCCGTCACACCTGAAGGAGCCGACCATGACCACCACCGCCCTCACGCGCAAGCTGCCCGTACGCGCCCTGCTCATGCTGCTGATGTGCCTGGCCTTCCAGCTCGCCGCCTGGGTGCTGATTGCCATTGCCGTGCTGCAGCTTGGTTTTGCCGCCCTCAGCGACGGGCCCAACCCGCGTCTGCAGGGGCTGGGCCGCAGCGTGGGCCGCTATCTGGGCCAGATTGCGGGCTTTGTCTCCTTCTCGACCGAAGCGGCGCCCTTCCCCTTCAGCGACTGGCCGTCCACCGAGGCCTGACCCTATCGGGGTTCATGGTCAAATCGGCCTTCAGCCCATGTCAGACATGGGCTGACAGCTATCACTTTCATAGCGAACGCTGAGCTGGACTGAGCGTCCGGGCCAAACAGGACTCAGGGCGTCACGCGGCCGACCACCTTCAGGCTGCCATCGGCCGCCGGCCGCAGCACCACCCCTTCAGCAGAAACAGCATAGGCCCCGGTCAGCGCCGTGATGTTGACCTGATGCGTCACCACCACCAGCGTGCCCGGTCCGCGCCAGCGCGACAAAATGGCCCGGGCTTGCGCCGTCTGCGCATCACTGATCCCGGCCGAGCGGGTGAAGAAGGAATTGAAAGCCGGCTCGTCCTTCACGGCCTCGTTGCCAAACGCCAGCCGCGCCGTCTCCCGCGTGCGGCACCACTGCGAGCTCAGCACCGCCCCAACCTTGATCTTTCGGCTGCGGAACTGCTCGCCCAGCCTGCGCGCCTCAGCCCGGCCGGTGTCGTCCAGGTTGCGTTGCGTCGGGCAGTCGTTGAGCTTGAAGTTGGCCGGGTCACCGATGCCCGGCGCGGTGGCATGGCGGAACAGCACGATGGCGCCCGGCTCGGCCAGCTCGGGCCAGGCATCGGCGGCGACTACGGAGACTGACGAGGCCAGCAGTGCGGCGCCCAAAAAAGGTGCAAGGGAGGGGATCAGGCGTTTCATGCCCTGAGGCTAACAAAGCGTGCTTACCTGAGCGGGCTGTGGGTGCAAACTTGCCGGCTTGTCATCCCGGACTCGAGGAGCCTGCCCCGGACTGCGATCCGGGGTGATCCATGCCACATGAACCACCGCCGCAAGGACGCAGCCATGGATTGCGGGTCAAGCCCGCAATGACAGTCAGGGGGATGGGCGCCCCCCAAATGTCATCCCGCCTCCCCGCCTGTCATCCCGGACTCGATCCGGGATCCACGCAGCCTGAACCACTGACGCAAGGACGCGGCTATGGATTGCGGGTCAGGCCCGCAATGACAGTCAGGGGAACGGGCGCCCCCACCAAATGTCATCCCGCCTCCCGGTCTGTCATCCCGGACTCGATCCGGGATCCACGCCACATGAACCACCGCCGCGAGGAGCCAACCATGGATGGCGGAACAGGCCCGAAATGCCCCAGCCGGTTGCCTGCGAATCGCTTCCGGGGCAAGATGGTGTCTCCATGTTTTTCCAGTCGCCCCACTATCTCTGGCTGATGCTGGCCCTGCCCCTGCTGCCGCTGGCCTACCTCTGGCTGCTGCGGCGCCGGGGCAAGATGGCGGTGCGTTACAGCAACATCGGCATGGTTAGAGCCGCAGCCACCGGGCGCTCCTGGCGGCAACACGTTCCAGCCGCCCTGCTGCTGCTGGCCCTCGCCGGCTTGCTGCTGGCCACGGCACGGCCCATGGCGAAGGTGCCGCTGCCCTGGGCGCGCACCACCATCATCCTGGCGATGGACATTTCGCTCAGCATGCGCGTCAGCGACGTCAAGCCCACGCGGCTCGTGGCCGCGCAAGAAGCCGCCAAATTGTTTTTGCAAGACCTGCCCAGAAAGATCGAAGTCGGGCTGGTCACCTTCGCCGGCAGCAGCCAGGTGGCGCAAACCGCAACGCTGGACCGCCCCGCCCTGGTCGCGGCGATCGACGGCTTCCAGATGCAGACCGGCACCGCCGTCGGCAGCGCCATCGTGAGCAGCCTGATCGAGCTGTTCCCGGACCACGGCATCAACCTCGAAGAGCTGACCTTCGGCATCAAGCCGCGCGGGCGCAGCCTGGACGACAAGGACAAACCACCGCCCAAGCAGATTACGCCAGTGGCGCCGGGCTCCTACGACGCCGCGGCCATCATCCTGCTCAGCGATGGCCGCCGCACGACGGGCGTCGATACGCTGGAAGCGGCCAAGATGGCCGCCGACCGCGGCGTGCGCATCTACGTCATCGGTCTGGGCAGCGTGAACGACTCCGGCACCATGCCCGAAGGCATGCCGATCTATCTGCAACTCGACGAACCCACCCTGCGCGAAGTCGCCCGCATGACCGGCGGCGAGTACCACCATGCAGGCACCGCCGAAGCGCTGCGCGGCGTTTACGAGAACCTGGGGTCAAGGGTGCAGGTGCAGACGCGCGAGACGGAAGTCACGGCTTTGCTGGCTTTGTTGTCGGCGGGGTTGGCGCTGGCGGCGTGGGTTTGCTCGCTGGTTTGGTTTCGGCGGGTGGTGTGAGCGCGCGGCCTTCATTCACGCAACCCGGACACCACCCTCAAACCATCAACAAATCGCCGTCGGGAAGCCGAGGTATCGCTCTGTACTATTTGGGCTGCAGAAGGCGCGAGTCCCGCGCGGCAATTGATTTGGCAAAGGTCGATCAGTGGCGGGCAAATAAAAGCGAATGCACCGCTTCGTATCCACCAGAATCGACAACAAAAAGAAGTAAATGACAAAAGAATACGACTTTCAGAATCTTTCCTTCGACGATTTCGAGCGTCTAGTTGGCGACCTTCTACATGCGGAACTCGGGACGCGGTTTGAATCCTTTAGAACAGGTCGAGATGGTGGCATTGACCTTAGGTATGCGCAATCGGAAGATGAAAGCATCATCGTGCAATGCAAGCGCTATGCGCCCGGTGCTTTTTCCCGACTCCTCAATGTCATCAAAAGAGACGAGCTCCCGAAAATCCGTAAGCTAAAGCCAACTAGATACATGCTCGTTACATCTTGCGGCCTCACTCCGGGGAACAAGGATGATCTTCAAGCGCTACTAGCCCCACATTGCATCTCAAGCACCGACATATACGGCGCCACTGAAGTCAATGCGATGCTCCGCTCTCATAGCGCAATAGAAAAAAAGCACTTCAAGCTCTGGATGGGATCAACCGAAATTCTGAAGCGAGTTTTGCACTCAGGCATTTACAACTATTCTCAGCACGAGCTTCAGCGACTGCGTAGGGAGCTCTCTCGATATGTTGTCCATGACGGATTTTTCAGGGCACTCCAGATGCTCGACACTATTCATCATTGCGTCATTTTAGGTATGCCAGGAATTGGGAAGACCACGGCGGCACGGATACTCTTAGCCCACTATTTGAACGAGGACTACGAGGTCATTTCGGTGGGCAGTGATATTGAAGAAGCTTGGAGGGTGATCGATTTAGCAAGTTCTGAGACAAAAATTATTGTTTACTACGACGATTTTTTAGGACAGATAGGGCACGCACAGAAGTTGAACAAAAATGAAGATCGACGCCTGCTCGACCTTCTGGAACATTGTCGAGAGAGTAAAACCAAGCGCTTTGTTTTAACCACACGAGAGTATTTGTTCGATCAGGCGCTAGACAAACACGAGCCACTCAGTCGAGCTTCGGAAGAAATTAGAAGTTCGACGGTAACTTTGAGCGACTACACAACGCTTGTACGGGCACGGCTTCTGATTAATCATCTGACATTCTCTAAAGTACCAGCTGAATTTATTGAGTGTCTGGTTAGTTCGAAAGCATATAAAAGTCTTGTCCAACATCAGAACTTCCTACCCCGATTGATAGAAGGAATCTGTAGCGAGAGTTTCGTTGCGACCACTACCCCTGAAACGTTTGGTGACGCCGCCATCAAACAGCTCGACGACCCGACTTCTGTTTGGAAGCATCCATTTCACAATCTGACGAGGGAAGCGCAGTTGCTTCTCTACGTACTCGTGAGTCTTGATGGGGAGCATGAGAAAGGAAATTTAGAAGCCCTGTATGTGCGCATGAGAGACGAGCGTGGCGCATTTTCGACTCTCCGATTCTTTAACGAGGTTCTACATGAGGTCGAAGGCACATTTACAACAAGTCAACGTTATCCCGCGAAAGCGAACAATGTCGATCAACCAGCAAGCTGGATGGTGCGTTTTATCAATCCGTCGGCCCGTGAGTTTGTCTTAAGTGACGCAGTGAGTCGTGCAGAAATTCTGAGTCAAATTTTCTCCTCGGCAGGTGACTTCAAACAACTTTTATTTTGGGACGAAGCAACCCAGACCCTTGACGAAAAAGGGGTGAATCAGATGATTCGCCCTCACTTAAAATCACTGATCAAAAAGGGGTTGCGACTTGCAGATTCAACGGCGCCAGCTTTAGTGGGATGGGGTCCAAGTCAATACTTTGAACTGCAAACTAAAGCGCCTTATGTCAGGAAAATCAAAGAGCTCTTTAGTGCAGTCGAAAAAATTGAGTCTCTTAAAGCACACGACGCCACGTTAGCCGAGTTTGTGGGCCTCGACGCTACTGTCTTAAGTCGACTCTTTTCATCTGCCGACGTTTTCTGGCTACCTGAGGTGATCAACGAGCTGCTGCGCGCCATAAAGACACAAACTCCGAGCTGGAGGGAGATACTAACGTTACTTCTGCCGTCTCTTAAGCCAGGGCCCTACGGACTCAACCTCCAATCCTTAAACTACCACTGGGCCGCAGTCCAAGCAGTATTGGACGAACTCAGCGAAGAGGAGGATATCGGAGAGCCGATTCGCGGGATTTTTCTTGTACGGGTAATTAAGGCCGCCGACGAGGTGACAGATGACCTTTCGTCGGATGAGATAGAAGATGCACGTAACCATCTGGAATCTTTGAGCGGTTCACTGGAACCCACTCTCGAAGACCAATGTGAACAGCTCACTGCACGACATGCGACGGCGACTGATCGCGAGCAAGAAGAAGCAAGCGAGAGCTCAGACGAGGATCTGTCAGAAACCTACAAGCCACAGAAGAAGGAAACCCCAACCGAAGCAGATATTGACGGACTGTTCAAGGAGTTGGTGACACAGCTAAAAGAAGAATAGGTGAGGTCAATAGCGGCACGTTGTACCAACACGAGCCACTTCAAACAGACTCGTGCAATTCGACCTGAGCCTCAAAGCGCCTTTCCCAGCCTCCCTACCCCTTCTTCGATCTTTGCAACGTCTGCCGTCGCAAAACTCAACCGAAAGGTGCTCACATCCGGCGTCCCTGCAAAAAAAGGCGCTCCGGGTACAAAGGCCACGCCCTGCTCGATCGCCCGCTTCGCAAACTCGCCCGCATCCTTCGTCTTGCCACCCGCACCCGTAAGCCGGACCCAGAAGAACAGGCCGCCATGCGGCTGCGTGAATTCAATCGCGTCGCCGAGTTCGCGCTTGAGGGCCGCGCCCATCGCCAGCGCGCGTTCGCCGTAGGCCTTGCGCACCTTGTCCAGCGTGGCGGGCATACGGCCGGCCTTCAGGTACTGCGCGGCGGTGGCCTGGGCGAAGGTGCTGGTGTGGGCGTCGCTGAACTGTTTGCACATGGTCGCTTTGGCCAGCAGTTCGGCCGGGGCGATCATCCAGCCCACGCGCAGACCCGGGCTCAGCACCTTGCTCATGCTGCCGCAATGCGCAATCAGCTCGCGGCTGCCGGGCACGTCTTGGCTCAGAGCCAGGATGGACGGCGGCGGTGCCTCGTTGAAGTAAAGGTCGCCATACGGGTCGTCCTCGACCACCAGGGTGTTGTACTTGACGGCCAGGGCCAACACTTTTTTGCGGCGCTCCAGGCTCAGCATCGCGCCGCTGGGGTTGCCGAAGGTCGGGATCAGGTAAACGAACTTGGGCTTGTGTTCCGCGATCAGTTTTTCGAGTTCGTCGGTGTCCACGCCGTTGGGGTCGATGGGCGCGCTGACCAGATCGGCGCCGTAGAGCCGGAAGCACTGGATGGTGGCCAGGAAGGTCGGGCCTTCGACGATCACCTTGTCGCCGGGGTCGATCATGGTTTTGCCGAGCAGGTCCAGCGCCTGCTGGCTGCCGGTGGTGACGATCAGGCCGTCCGGCGCCACCGTCACGCCCTTGCTGCCCATGAAGGCGGCGAGCTGTTCGCGCAGCGGGTTGTAGCCTTCGGTCGCGCCGTACTGCAGCGCGCCGCCGGCTTCTTCGGTCAGGGCCTTGTTGGCGGCTTCCTTGATGCCTTCGACGTCGAACATGGCACTGTCCGGAAAGCCGCCGGCAAAACTGATGATGCCGGGCCTGCCCAGCAGCTTGAACAGTTCACGGATGGCAGAGGTTTCGACGTTGTTGAGGCGGTCGGCAAAGGGCAAGGGCATGGCGGTCTCTCTTTCTGCTGAGCATTGTCGCCAATTTGCGCGCAACTTTCCTGCGTGGCGGGTGTTCGCGGCAGAATACCGGCATGAAAACCCCCGCCCTCCCGGTGCCACCCGGCCCTGTCATCCACCCTGTTTGAGGCGCACACATGATTGAGCAACACCTGGACATCCCCGGCGCCGACGGCGCGATGAACAGCTTTGTGGTCTGCCCCGAAGAAGGCGGGCCGCACCCGGTGGTGCTGTTTTACATGGACGCCCCCGGCAAGCGGGAAGAGCTGCACGACATGGCGCGGCGCATCGCGGCGGTGGGATATTACGTGGTGCTGCCCAACCTGTATTACCGGCGCTCACGCGACTTCTGGCTGACAGAGCGCACCGAGCCGCTGATGGCGGTGATGTTTGAACACATGAACGCCCTGAGCAACGCCATGGTGGTACGCGACACCGAGGCCATGCTGCGTTTTATCGACGCCCAACCGCAGGCCGACGCCAGCCGCGTGGGCGCGGTGGGCTACTGCATGAGCGGCCCGTTTGTGATGGCGGCTGCGGCGGCCCTGCCCGGACGTATCAGCAGCATCGCCAGCATTCACGGCGCCAACCTGGTGACCGACCAGGACGATTCACCGCACCTGATGACCCCGCTGATTCGCTGCGAAAGCTACTTTGCCTGCGCCCAGACCGACCGCTGGGCGCCGCCCGAGCTTGTGCAGACGCTGCAAGAGGCGCTGGTGGCCGGCGGCACGCCGCACCGCATCGAGTGGTACCCGGACACCGAGCACGGTTTTGTCTTTCCCCAACGCACAGGCATTTACCATCAAGCCGCTGCCGAGCGGCACTGGGAGCGGCTGTTTGACCTGTTCAGGCGCACGCTGCAAAACAATTCAAGGAGCCATGCATGAAAATCGTGAACGTCCACCAGCGGCGGCTGGAAGCCACACCGGCGCAGGTAACCGAGCTGATGGCCTCGCTGAGCTCGCCGGACGACAAGCTATGGCCCGCGGACTGGCCCCGCATGAAGTTCGACCGGCCGCTGGCGCCGGGCGCGATAGGCGGGCACGGGCCCATCGGCTATGTGGTGACGGCCTACACACCCGGCGACTCCATCCGCTTCCGCTTCACCGAGCCCAAGGGATTTAATGGCTGGCACAGCTTCAACGTGCTGGACGCCAGCGAGGAAGACTGCTTTCTGGAGCACCGCATCGAGATGCAGACCGAAGGCCGCGCCACGCTGCTCTGGGAGCTGGCGATTCGCCACCTGCACAACGCCCTGGTGGAAGACGCGCTGTCGCAGGCGCAGCGCGCCGTGGGCAACAAGCCGCTGGTGGTGCCCTGGCCCGCCAAGGTACGGGTGTTGCGCTGGTTGCTGGGTGTGGGTAAGTCCAGGCCAAAAACCGCATAGACAATGCCGATGCGCACTGACATGCTGGACCTGAATTCATGCGGCATGCGCCACAGACTGAGTTGTTAGTGTGAGTTGAAAATAATCGTCTTTAAACAATATATTGACAATATCGTATTTTAACGATAAAGTGCATATATCGCTAAAAGGTGATATTCATGAACTCACTGCAGACCTTCGCCATTCAAACACCCGCACAACTGTCGGTGCACCTGAAGTCACTCCGCAAGGCACGTGGCATGACACAGACTGCGCTGGGTGAGCGCATTGGCGTCAAACAGGTGCGCATCGCCGACATCGAGAAAAACCCCGGCGCGGTCAGCCTTGACCAGCTGTTGCAAGTCCTGCACGCGCTTGACGCCCGGCTGCTGTTGGCAGACACCCATCGCTACGCCAACACGGCCTCTTTGCCCGCAGCCACGGCTGGTGAGCCACCAGCGGACTGGTAAGCATGGCGTTTACCGACCTCGACATATGGATGAACGGCCAGCGCGTCGGCGTCTGGTTCTGGACGCGCACCGGAACATCCGGACTGCGGTATGACGACGCCTGGCGGCAGTCACCCCATGCACGGCCACTCTCGGTATCGCTGCCCTTGCCTGCGGGTGGTGGCGATGTCATGGGCGCCAAGGTAGAGCACTACTTTGACAATCTGCTGCCTGACAGCAAACACATCAGGGACCGGTTGCGGCGTCGCTTTGGCACCCCTTCGACCCGCGCTGCCGATTTGCTGGCTGCCATCGGGCGCGACTGCGTCGGTGCCGTTCAGCTCATGCCCGCTGGCGAGCCCCCGCCACAGCATGACCGCATTGACTGCACCCCCCTGACCGAGCACCAGGTTGAGGCCCTGCTCCGCGACGTGACCAGTGACGGTGCGACGGAACCTTTCCTGCCAGATGCCTTTCGCGTCTCCATCGCCGGCGCCCAGGAAAAAACAGCCTTCCTGCGCGTCGGGCAGCACTGGCACCTGCCTGAAGGTGCCACCCCCACCACGCATATTTTCAAGCTCCCGCTCGGGCTGGTCGGAAACATTCGCGCAGACATGTCGGAGTCGGTGGAAAACGAATGGCTCTGCGCCACGCTGCTGACCGCCTTGGGTTTTGCAGTGGCTCCGACTGAAATGGGGCAGTTCGGCAAGCAGAAAGTGCTGATTGTTGAGCGTTTTGACAGGCGCTGGACCGAAGACAATCGCTGGATAGCCCGTCTTCCGCAGGAGGATTTTTGCCAAGCCAGCGGACTGCCGGGCGATCTGAAGTACGAGAGCGATGGCGGTCCGGGTGTGCGCGCCGGCCTCGCACTGCTTGCGGGTGGAAACAACCCGCGTGAAGACAGTCTGCGCTTTGCGCTGACCCAACTCGCCTTCTGGCTCATGGCAGCCACCGACGGGCACGCCAAGAACTTTTCAATCTTTCTGGAGCGCGGCGGTGGCTACCGCATGACGCCGCTGTACGACGTGCTTTCTGTATGGCCCATCATGGGCACGGGGCCGAACCAGTTGCACCCACGCCGCGCCAAACTGGCGATGGCCCTGCGGAGCAAGAACACGCACTACCACCTGCACGAGATCCGCACCCGCCACTGGCAACTGCTGGCGCAGCATAGCGGCGTGCCCGACGCCTTTGACCATATGGTGGCGCTGGTGCTGCAGGTGCCCGACGCGCTGGAGCGGGTTGCCGCGCAACTGCCGCCCGGCTTTCCGCAGCGGGTTTTCAAAACCATACGCGCCGGCATGCTGGCGCAGGCCGAGCAATTCATTTCAGAGCTTCCATGAAAACCGAGTCGATTGCCCCTTTCTTCGCCACCCTGAAAGCCGCCAACCCGCTGCCCGTGACTGAGCTCGAATACACCAGCGTGTTCGAGTTGCTTGCCGCCGTGCTGCTGAGCGCACAGGCCACCGATGTGAGCGTGAACAAGGCCACGCGCAAGCTGTTTCCGGTCGCCAACACACCACAGAAGATTCTTGACCTCGGCATCGAAGGACTGGAAAGTTATATCAAGACCATCGGCCTGTACCGCAGCAAGGCCAAACACCTGATGGAAACCTGCCGCATGCTGGTGGAGCAGCACAACAGCGTGGTGCCCCGCAGCCGGGAAGCGCTGGAGGCCCTGCCCGGCGTCGGTCGCAAGACCGCCAACGTGGTGCTGAACTCGGCCTTTGGTGAAGCGACGATGGCGGTAGACACGCACATCTTCCGCCTCGGCAACCGCACCGGCCTGGCGCCGGGCAAGACGCCGCTGGAGGTCGAGCTCAAGCTGCTCAAGCGCATCCCGCCCGAGTACCTGGTGGACGCGCACCACTGGCTGATCCTGCACGGGCGGTATGTGTGCGTGGCGCGCAAGCCCATGTGCTGGCAGTGCGCGGTGGCGCCGTACTGCGACTTCACGCCGAAGACGCCGCTGCCTGAGTAACCCGCCTGTCATTGCGCTGGACCCGCCATCCACGGTGGAATCTCCGCGGAGGTGCTTCATGCGGCATGGATCCCGGATCAGGTCCGGGATGACAACCTCGGGTGCCCTGGCTTCTAGCTGTCATTGCGGGCTCGATCCGCAATCCATGGCTGCGTGCATGTGGCGGTGGTTCATGCCGCCAAATCCGCTACTCTATTGATAGCTGCTTATGCCCGTCCATCATGGGTTCCGGGCCTTTTTTTCTCTAAAAACATGCCGCAGCCTGCGATCAGATAGCGCCCGCCTGCTGCAGTGCGGCGATGCCAGCGTCGTCCTGGCCCAGTTCGCGCAGGATGGCCTGGGTGTGCTGGCCGACTGCAGGGATGGCGTCCATGCGGTAGTCGAAGCTGCTGTTGCGGCCCGGCGGCAGCAGCGCAGGAATGTCTCCCACCGGCGTGGCGACATCGCGCCAGCGATCACGCGCCTTGAGCTGCGGGTGCGCCCAGAGACCGGCCATGTCGTTCATGCGGGCGTTGGCGATCTGCGCCTGGTCGAGCTTGCGCGTCAGGTCGTCGGTCGTCATGCCGGCAAACGCGGCCAGGATGATGGCCTGGAGCGCATCGCGGTGTTGGTTGCGACTGGCACTGCTGTCAAATCGCGGATCGGTCGCCAGCGCGGGCTGAGCCAGCACCTGCTCACAGAACACCCGCCACTCGCGCTCGTTCTGCAGGCCCAGCATGACGGTGCCGTCACTCGCCGCAAACGGGCCATAGGGGTAAATGGTGGCGTGTGAGGCCGCACTGCGCGGCGGCGGCGCAGCACCGGCATAGGCGTAATACATGGGAAACCCCATCCACTCGGCCAGCGACTCCAGCATGGACACGTCGATGTGTGCGCCCTTGCCGGTCTTGCCGCGTTGCAACAGCGCCGCCAGGATGCTGCTGTAGGCGTACATGCCAGCCGCGATGTCGGCAATCGGGCCGCCCGATTTACACGGCTCCCCGGGCGTGCCGGTGACCGAGAGAAAACCCGCCTCGCTCTGGATCAGCAAATCGTAGGCCTTCTTGTCGCGGTAGGGGCCGTCATCGCCGTAGCCCGAGATATCGCAGACGATCAGTTTCGGTAGCGTCTTGCTCAAGGCTTCAAATCCCAAACCCATGCGCGCCGCCGCGCCGGGTGCCAGGTTCTGCACCAGCACGTCGGCGGTTTGCAGCAACTGATTGAGCAGCGCCAGCGCAGCGGGTTGCTTCAAGTCCAGGGTCAGGCTCTCCTTGGAGCGGTTGACCCAGACAAAATGCGAGGCCATGCCGTCCACACGCTGGTCGTAGTCCCGCGCAAAGTCCCCAGTGCCGGGCCGCTCGACCTTGATCACGCGCGCTCCCAGGTCGGCAAGCTGGCGGGTACACAAGGGGGCGGCGATGGCGTGTTCGAGCGAGATGACGGTGATGCCGTCAAGGGGTCTTGTTGGATGGGTCATGACAAAGAGCCTGCTGCGAAAAATGGCGCTTTCTGCGGTTGCAGCATGGATTGCGGCTCAGGCCAGCGTGGCCGTGGCCTGCATTGTGAGCCAGCCCGCGTGGTCCTCGGTCCAGAGGCTGACGGTTTTGCCATCGGCCGACGGCAGGCCGTGTATCTTGAAGGGCCAGAGGTCGAACACCGGGCGCACGGCGCGGAATTCGAATTTCAGCAGACGCGCGCCAGGCATGTTCCGGCGCAACAGGTCGGCCAGCAAGGTCGCGATCAACGGGCCGTGCACGACGAGGCCGGGGTAGCCCTCGACCTCGGTCACGTATTGGCGGTCGTAGTGGATGCGGTGGCCGTTGAAGGTCAGTGCCGAATAACGGAACAGCAGCACGTCGTCGGGCACGACTTCGCGGCTCCAAGCGGCGTTTTGGGCCGCCGGCTGCGGGGCGGGCACCGGGTCGCCGGATTGTGGATTGGCGCGGTACACGATGTCGTGCTCTTCGCTGAGTGCCAGGCCCTGGGCATTGCGCAGCTCGTGTTTGACCAGCACAAACACCAGGTCGCCGCTGCGGCCGGTCTTGTGGGTGACTGACTCGATGCGGGAGTTGCGCGTGATCGCGTCGCCGACCTGCAGCACCTGTTGATGCCACTGCAAGCGGCCGCCGGCCCACATGCGGCGCGGCAGCGGCACCGGCGGCAGGAAGCCACCGCGCTGCGGGTGACCATCGGAGCCGAGGCCGGACTGGCGCGCCACCGGCAGGAAGTACAACCAGTGCCACAACTCGGGCAGCGGCGTGCCGGGCACGGGGTCGGCATCGTCACGGTCCAGCGTGGCAGACAGGGCGCGTACCGGTGTGGCGGTCACGCTGTCGCTGAGGGTTTCGGTCTTGCCGACCCAGGCTTGCAGCCTGGCCAGCATGGCGGCGTCCACGGTTCGGATGTCTGGGGTCATGGCGTCATGCTAGCCCAATCGCCCCTCCGGCGCCGGTCCGTCAATCACCCTTCCAGGCGGGACTTCTTTTTTCAACAAAGGCCGCGACACCTTCGTGAAAATCGGCGCTGCCGTAACACCGGCGGATCAGGTCCTCGTCGGGCGGCAGGCTGCTGCTGACCAGGCGGCGCAGGCCTTCCTTGCTGACGCTTTGCGTGACCGGCGCCAATGCAGCGAGGCGCTCACACAGCTTGCCCACTTGCCCATCGATCTCGGCGGGCTCCACCGTTTGCCACAGGAAGCCGCAGGCCAGCGCCTCCTCGGCGCCCAGCACCTCTGCCAGCATCAGCATGCGTTTGACACGCGGGATGCCGAACACAGCGGACAAACGCGACAGGTTGGCCACCGACAGGCAGTTGCCCAGGGTTTTGGCAATCGGCACGCCGAAGCGCGAACCCGTCGTGGCGATGCGGAAGTCGCAGGCCGTGGCAATCGCCAGGCCACCGCCTATGGTCCAGCCCTCGATCACGGCGACGGTGGGCATGGGCAGCGACTCCAGCCGGGCAATGCACTGGTCGATCTGCTTTTCGTAGGCAACACCGTCCTCGCCGCTGCTGAAGGTGGTGAACTGTTCGATGTCGGTGCCAGCCACAAAAGCCTGGCCGCCGGCGCCGCGAAAAGTCACGACGCGCACCGAGCTATCGGCCTTGAGTTGTTCGCATATGGCGTTGAGCCGCTCGTACATGGCCCATGTCATGGCGTTGCGCGCGGCCGGGCGATCGAACAGCACCGAGGCCACGCCGGCCGCGATGCTCAGGTGAACTGTGCCTTCAGCGTTTTGTTCACTCATGCTGCAAAAGCCCCCTGCTCACCCAGGGATGACTGTTCTTCCGCACTGATGCCGAGCTCAGTCAGCACCTCGGCCGTGTGTTCGCCCAGCCGTGGCGGATGGCGAGTCACCTGCTGCGGTGTGCCCGACATCTTGACCGCGAAACCGATGTTGGGCACCTTGCCTTCGACCGGGTGGTCGATCTCCATGCGCATCTCGCGCGCCTTCGCGTGGTCACTGTCGAAGGCTTCGGGATAAGTCAGGATGGGGCCGGCGGGGATGCCGGCTTCGAGAAACGTGCTGACCCAATAGTCCTTGGGTTGGAGGCGGAAGGATTTCTCCAGTTCCACTTCGAGCGCATGGCGATTGGCCAGGCGCAGCGAGATGGTGGAAAAGCGCTCGTCGGCCAGCAATTCTTCGCGGCCCATCAGCTTGCACAACTGCAGCCAGAGCTTCTGGTTGTTGGCGCCCATCACGAAGTAGCCGTCAGAGCAGGCCATGGCCTGGTAAGGCGCGGTCATCTTGTTCGAGGTGCCCAGCGGCTCGGGCGCCTTGCCTGTGCCCCAGTAGTCGCAGATGTCCCAGACCGAAAACGCCAGCGCCGAGTCGAACAGCGAGGCGTCCACATGCTGGCCCTGGCCGCTGGTCTTCGCGCCTATGTAGGCCGACAGCGTGGCATACACCGCAAACAGCGCGCAGCCGATGTCGGCTACCGGCACGCCGGCCTTGACGGGCGGGCTGTCGGGATATCCGGTGACGCTCATCACGCCCGACATGGCCTGCGCCATCAAATCGAAGCCGGGACGGTCGGCCCAGGGGCCGGTCTGGCCGAAGCCCGAGATGCTGGTGTAGACCAGGCGCGGGTTGACTTCTTTCAATACCTCGTAGCCCAGGCCCAGCCGCTTCATCGCGCCGGGGCGGTAGTTCTCCAGCAGGATGTCGGCGTCCTTGGCCAGCTGCAGCAATACCGCCTTGCCGGCCTCCGACTTGAGGTTGAGCGCGACGCTGCGCTTGTTGCGGTTCATGTTCAGGAAGCCCAGGGAGTCCGGCCCCTTCATCTTGAAACCCATGGCGCCGCGCGTCTGGTCACCGCTGCCGGGCGGCTCGATCTTGATCACATCGGCGCCCATGTCCGCCAGCAGCATGCAGGCGTAAGGGCCTGCCATCACCTGGCTGATGTCCAGCACGCGAACACCGGCCAGCGGCAGCGGCCGTGCCGGCTTTTTTGCCTGCTCATTGATTGACGCTTGGTTCACTCAGTGATCCTTGTGGGTGGCCGTTACCCGGCTTGCGAAGTTAAAAAATCCTCCCGCATCAGGCCGGGAGGACAGCCCGGACGCCGCCGCGAGGCGGTCGTCCGGAAGAAAGTCAAATCTCAACGCACCGCTCAAGAATCTGCCTTGACCCCGCCATCCTTGATGATCTTGGCCCACTTGATCTGCTCGGCAGCCATGAAGTCGCCGAACTTCTCGGTCGAACCGCCGCCGTCCTGGGCACCCGAGGCGGCCAGCTTTTCCATCACGTCGGGCATCAACATGACCTTGTTGATGTCTTCGTTCATGCGTTTGGCCATGGCCAGCGGCATCTTCGCGGGGCCGGCCAGGCCGTACCAGGTGGTGGCTTCGAAGCCGGGGAAGCCCGACTCGGCCATGGTCGGCACGTTGGCGTAAGCGGGCACGCGTTGCAGGCGCGTCTGCGCCAGCGCGATGGCCTTGCCGCTTTTCACATGCGGCGTGGCCGCCGTCATGGTGTCGAAGCTGTACTGGATGGTGCCGCCAATCAGGTCGGTCAGCATCGGGCCCGAGCCCTTGTACGGCACATGGATGGCCTGGACCTTGGCAGCCAGCTTGAACATCTCCAGCGCCAGGTGCTGCGCGCTGCCGGTGCCGGCGGAACCGAAGCTGATCTTGCCGGGGTTGGCGCGGCACAACTCGACCAGGTCCTTGACGTTTTTGGCGGGCTGGTTCTCGTTGCAGATCAGCAGGTTGGGCGTGACCCCGACCAGCACGATGGGCGCGAAGTCCTTGGCCGCGTCGTAGTTGACCTTTTGCAGCGCCGGCGTGATGGCCTGACTGTTGATGTGGGCCATCAGCAGCGTGTTGCCGTCGCCGGGCGCTTTGGCCACGAAGTCGGCGGCGATGGTGCCGGAGGCGCCGGCCCTGTTCTCGACGATGACCTGCGTCTTCCACATCTCACCGAGCTTTTGCCCGATCACGCGGGCCAGAATGTCGGTGCCGCCGCCGGGCGCAAAGCCGACGATGATGCGCACCGGCCCGGCGGGCAGGTTCTGCGCGAGGATCAATGAGGGAAAGGCCAGTGCCGCGGCGCCGGCGGTCACGAGTGTTCTGCGTTGCATGGTTTGTCTCCAGTGGTTGTTTTGAAATCGTCAGCAAGAAATGGAAGCGCGGGAAAACAGGAGTGAAAAGGGGCTCAGGCCGCCTTGCGCAGCGGAACAACCGCGGCGTGGCTGGAAAAATGGTCCATCGCGGCCTGCACGCCCGAGCCGGCCAGCTTGACGCCGGCGAGCTTGAGGCCCATCTCGCAACCCGACAACGCGGCCATCAGGGTCAGGTCGTTGCAGTCGCCGAGGTGGCCGATGCGGAACATCCTGCCCTTGACCTTGCCCAGGCCGGTGCCCAGCGAGCAGTCGAAACGCTCGTAAATGATCTTGCGCACCGCATCGGCATCGACGCCTTCGGGTGTCATCACGCCGGTCAGGATGGGTGAATACACCGCCGCATCGGCGCACTGGATCTGCAGGCCCCAGGCCCGGACGGCGGCGCGCACGCCTTCGGCCCAGCGCTGATGGCGTGCAAACACCACATCCAGGCCATGCTCCAGCAACATGTCGCAGGCTTCGTTGAGGCCATAGAGCAAATTGGTGTTCGGCGTGGACGGCCAGTAGCCGGTCTTGTTCATCTCGATGATTTCGTCCCAGGCCCAGAAGGCCTTGGGCAGCTTGGCAGTCTTGCTGGCTTCCAGCGCCTTGCTTGATACGGCATTGAAGCTGATGCCGGGCGGCAGCATCAGGCCTTTTTGCGAGCCGCTGATGCTGACGTCCACGCCCCACTCGTCGTGTTTGTAGTCGGCCGACGCCAGGCCCGAGATGGTGTCCACCAGCAGCAATGCCGGGTGTTTGGCGGCGTCGATGGCCTTGCGCACGGCGGCGATGTTGCTGGTCACGCCGGTCGAGGTCTCGTTGTGCACCACGCAAACCGCCTTGATGCTGTGCTGGGTGTCGGCCTTGAGCCGCTCTTCAATCAAGTCGGCGCGCACGCCGTGGCGCCAGACTTCCGAACCCGGATCGCTCATGACTTCGGTCTTCAGGCCCACACGCGCGGCGAGCTTTTGCCACAGCGCGGCAAAGTGGCCGGTCTCGTACATCAGCACATGGTCGCCAGCGCTCAGGGTGTTGAC
>JAZKGR010000048.1:0-8004 GCA_040385775.1 Pseudomonadota bacterium | reverse complement strand
GCCGAAGGCGAGTTCGAGCGAGACCCCGTTTTCGGCGAGCACCGCAGGTTGCCCGCAGCGAAGCGAAGGGACCCAGACCATCGGGTCGCCTTTTTCTTTGCTTACTTTCTTTTTGGCGACGCAAAAAGAAAGTGAGTTGCCGCCGGGCAACCCCCGGCTTGTTGGCCAGCCCCGAACAAACGAAGCAAAGACGGCTTCGACATGCTCAGCCCGAGCGGTGGCGGTCCTCGAACATGGATCCCGGATCAAGTCCGGGATGACAAGCGGCGAACAGGCATCGCGCCTAAAATGGGTCAGTGATCTCCAAAAACATACTGAACGCCGACCTGCACTGCCACTCCGTGGTGTCCGACGGCACCATGACACCGGAAGCGCTGGCCGAACGCGCCAAAACCAACGGTGTCGAACTCTGGGCCCTGACCGACCATGACGAGGTTGGCGGCCAGCACCGCGCGGCTGCCGCCGCCAAAGCCCAGGGCCTGAACTACCTGACCGGCACTGAAATTTCGGTCACTTTTGCCAACGAAACCGTGCACATCGTCGGCCTCGGCTTTGATCCCGACGATGCGGCCATCAAACAGGGCCTGTACCAGACCCGCGGCGGCCGCAGCGAGCGGGCCATGGAAATGTCGGCTGGCCTGGCCAAGGTCGGCATCAAGGGCGCCTACGAGGGCGCGCTGAAGTTTGTCGGCAACCCGGAGCTGATCTCGCGCACCCACTTTGCCCGCTTTCTGGTGGAGTCCGGCGTCTGCAAGGAAACCTCCGAAGTTTTCCGCAAGTACCTGACCGAGGGCAAGCCGGGCTATGTGCCACACCGCTGGGCCAGCCTGCGTGATGCCATCCAGTGGATCACCAGCGCCAAAGGCGTGGCGGTGATCGCGCATCCGGGGCGCTACAAGTTCACGCCGAACGAGGAATACGCGCTGTTCACCGAGTTCAAGTCCCACGGCGGCCAGGGCGTCGAGGTGGTCACCGGCAGCCACACCACGCAGGAGTACGTGAAATACGCCGAAACCGCGAAAGAGTTCGGCCTGGCCGCCTCACGCGGCAGCGACTTCCACAGCCCCGATGAAAGCCACACCGACCTCGGCACCCTGCCCTTTCTGCCGGGTGACCTGACGCCGGTCTGGGCGCTGCTGGAAGACCGCATCCAGTGAGCCGCACGCCGTCGGCCCTGGCGGGCATCGCGCTGGTGATCGCGGCGGTGGCCTGTTTTGCGACGCTGGACACCACCACCAAATTTGTCAGTGCCAGCGTGCCGTTGCTGATGGCGCTGTGGTTCCGTTACTTCTTCCAGGCGGTGGCCACCACCGCCGTCGTGCTGCCGCTGCGCGGCCTGAGCGTGCTGCGCACCGCGCATCCGAAGTTCCAGTGCCTGCGCGGGCTGCTGCTGCTGTGCAGCAGCCTGTTCGCCTTCCTGAGCCTCAAATACATGCCGGTGGCCGAGTTCACCGCCATCGGCGCCATCGTGCCGCTGCTGATCACGCTGCTGGCCGCCACCGCGCTCGGCGAGAAAGTCTCTGCGCTGCGCTGGTCGCTGGTGCTGGGCGGTTTTGCCGGCACGCTGATCATCATCCGGCCGGGCGGCGAGGACTTCACTTGGGCCTTGCTGTTGCCGCTGGGCATGGTGGCGACCAACACCGGCTTCCAGGTGCTCACCAGCAAGCTGGCCAAGACCGAAGACCCGATCACCATGCACCTGTACACCGGCTGGGTGGGTACGCTGCTGGCCGCGCTCGCACTGCCTTTTGTCTGGGTCTCGCTGCCCTCCTGGTCATTGTGGGGCTGGCTGCTGCTGATGGGCATGGCTGCCACTGTGGGGCATTTCATGCTGATCCTGGGCTATATGCGGGCGCCAGCGGCCACCCTCACGCCTTACCTGTATGCCCAGATTGCCTTTGCGATGGTCGGGGGCTGGATTGCCTTTTCGCATGTGCCCGACGTCTGGTCCATGCTGGGCATGCTGATGATTGCCATCTGCGGCGCGCTGGGGGCCTGGCTGACGGCGCGTGAAAGCCGCGCGCTGAAAGAGTTCAGTGTGCGGCCTGCCGAGTCCTGATCAGCCCAAAGACAGACATGGCCCAGTTTTTCGACATTCATCCCGACAACCCGCAGGTGCGTCTGCTCAGGCAGGCCTCGGCGCTGCTGGCCCGTGGCGCGATTGTGGCCGTGCCCACCGACTCCAGTTATGCCCTGGTCTGCCACCTGGACGACAAGACCGCCGCCGACAAGCTGCGCAGCATCCGCGGCGTGGACGACAAGCACCACCTGACGCTGCTGTGCCGTGACCTCAGCGAGCTCGCCAACTACGCGCGTGTCGACAACAAGCAGTTTCGCCTGATCAAGGCCGCCACGCCGGGGCCCTACACCTTCATCCTCGAAGCCAGCAAGGAAGTGCCGCGGCGCCTGAGCCACCCCTCGCGCAAGACCATCGGCCTGCGGGTGCCGGACCACAAGACGCTGCAATGCCTGTTGGAGACACACGGCGCGCCCCTGCTGGCCACCACGCTGATCCCGCGCGGGCAGACCGAACCGCTGAACGATGCGCAGGACATCCGCGCCCAGCTGGAGCATGAACTGGCTGCGGTCATAGACGCCGGCGCCTGCCCGCTGGAGCCGACGACCGTGATCGACCTGACCGCGATGGGCCAGGGCGGCGAGCCGGTCGTGGTGCGCCAGGGCCGCGGTGACCTGGCCGCCCTGGGACTCTGACCAGGTCTTGTCATCCCGGACCCCGGATCAAGTCCGGGGCAGGCTCTGATCCGGGATCCATGCCACATGAACCACCACCGCAGGCCCGCGTGACATGGATTGCGGGTCAAGCCCGCAATGACAGACAAGGCGTGGGGACCAGTCTGAGACAATCAAGGGATGGACTTTGCCAACCTGATTCAAACCGTCGCTATCTACGCGCTACCCGTCCTGTTTGCCATCACCGTGCACGAGGCGGCGCACGGCTACGTGGCCCGCTACTTTGGCGACAACACTGCGTGGATGCTGGGCCGCGTGACCCTCAACCCGGTCAAACACATCGACCCGCTGGGCACCATTGCCATGCCGCTGCTGCTGTACATCGCGACCTCCGGCGCCTTTTTGTTCGGTTATGCCAAACCGGTGCCGGTGCAGTTCGGCAACTTGCGCAACCCCAAACGCGACATGATCTGGGTGGCACTGGCCGGACCGGGCGCCAACCTGATCCAGGCGGTGTTCTGGGGCGTCGCCCTTTACCTGCTGCAAGGCGCTGCGGTGACGGAGCCGTTTTTCATCAAGATGTGCCAGGCAGGCATCCTGGTCAACATCGTGATGATGGTCTTCAACCTGTTTCCCCTGCCGCCACTGGACGGCGGCCGGGTGCTGGTGGGCCTGCTGCCGTACCGGCAGGCCGAGCTGGTGTCGCGCATTGAACCCTGGGGCTTTTTTGTGGTGATGGCGCTGGTGATTGCCGGCGTGCTGACCGACTGGTGGATGAAGCCGCTGATGACCCTGTCCTATGCCCTTCTTGAAATTGTGTTGATGCCGCTGGCCATGTTGGTCCGATAACCATGACAAACAAACAAACACCTGCGCCACAGCGCTTCCTCACCGGCATCACCACCACCGGCACGCCGCACCTCGGCAACTATGTCGGCTCGATCCGGCCTTCGGTCGCGGCAAGCAAAGGCGCAGGTGCGGAAAGCTTCTACTTTCTGGCCGACTACCACGCGCTGATCAAGTGTGATGAGCCGGCCCGCATCCAGCAGTCCACCCTGGAAATCGCGGCGAGCTGGCTGGCCGCCGGTCTCGACCCGGAGCGCGTGACCTTTTACCGGCAGTCGGACATTCCCGAGATCCCGGAGCTGACCTGGCTGCTGACCTGCGTGACGGCCAAAGGCGTGCTCAATCGCGCGCACGCCTACAAGGCCTCGGTCGACAAAAACACCGCCGCCGGCAACGACCCGGACGCCGATGTCAGCGCCGGCCTCTTCATGTACCCGGTGCTGATGGGCGCGGACATCCTGATGTTCAAGGCGCACCAGGTACCGGTCGGGCGCGACCAGATCCAGCACATCGAGATGGCGCGCGACATGGCGCAGCGTTTCAACCATCTGTACGGCGAACACTTTGTGCTGCCGCAGGCGCTGATCGAGGAGTCGGTGGCCTTGCTGCCGGGCCTGGACGGCCGCAAGATGAGCAAGAGTTACGACAACACCATCCCGCTGTTCACGCCGCGCGACCAGCTCAAGAAACTGATTGCAGGCATCGTCACCGACTCGCGCGCACCGGGCGAACCCAAGGACACCGAAGGCTCGGCGCTGTTCCAGATTTACCAGGCCTTTGCCAGCGAGCAGGAAACGGCGGCGCTGCGCCAGGCCTTTGCCGATGGGATCGCCTGGGGCGATGCCAAACACATGTTGTTCGAACGCATTGACCAGGAAGTCGCCCCCATGCGCGAGCGCTACCAGGCGCTGATGCAGAACCCCGCGAAGATCGAAGCCAGTTTGCTGGCCGGCGCGGACAAGGCGCGCCGGCTGGCCACGCCGTTCATGCGCGAGTTGCGCCAGGCCGTCGGTCTGCGCAAACTGCTTGCCGCGCCCGCAGCAGCAGCCAAATCAAAAACCGCCAGGACCAGCGAACCCGTCTTCAAACAGTACCGCGAAGCCGATGGCAAATTCCACTTCAAGCTGCTTGATGCCCAAGGGCAGTTGTTGTTGCAAAGCCACGGCTTCGAGTCGCCCAAGGAAGCCGGCAAAGCGATTGCGTTGCTGCAGACCCAGGGAGAAGCCGCACTGCCCGCGCTGCAGCAACACCTTCAAGCTGTGCCTGGTGTCACGGCCGACGCCATCGCGGCAGCCCTGCACCTGTGGACCTCAGCCGCACCGTAAGCTCGCCGTCTTGATTTTCTCCAGACAGCAACAGCCCATGGAGCACTTTTCGCCCCAGCCTGTGGGGAAAAGCTGGGGGCAAGGGCTGGGTTCCAGCTGTCATGCGTTTTGAAATGCTGCTAGAGGCAATAAGTACTACGACGTTTTTTGACATGGCCGGAATGTGAAGAAATTCCGAACTTAATGTTTATAGTGGGCGAGCTAACTTGACATACAGCGGGTATGCTTACTTTTCAAGCCAAAACTCACACCGGCTCACACTTCCCAACAGCTCCCATGCGCATTTTTGTCATTGATGACCATCCCCTCATGCGGGAAGCCGTGGTCATGCTGATCCGCCGCCTGCACAGCAAGGCCAGTGTCATTGAGCTGGACCGGCTGGCCGCCATCGGCCCGGCGGTTGAGCAACACGGCATCCCGGACTTCGTCTGCCTGGACCTCAAGCTGCCCGATACCCACGGCGTGTCCGGCGTGCGCGAACTGCGCCACCAGTTTCCCGAAGTTCCCATCGTGGTGCTGTCTGCGGCGCCGGCCCAGGACTACCAGGAACTGTCGCTGGAAGCCGGCGCCGACATCTACATTGAAAAATCGGCCGGTGCCACCGAAATTTCCAGGGTCCTGAAAACCTTTCTGGACGACAGCGCCGACGCTGAAGGCGGCACCGAACCCGAAAAGCTGTCCAAACGCCAGAAGCAGTTGCTGGTGATGCTGGACAAGGGCATGAGCAACCGGGACATTGCCGCCGAACTGCAAATCAGCGAACACACGGTCAAGGTTCACCTGTGGCGTCTGTTTCGCAGGCTCAATGTCAAAAGCCGCTCACAAGCCAGCCACCTGGCCCGCACGCAGGGCTTGCTCTGAGCCGACGAGGACCGCAGGCCCTAAGGTGATCGCGGCGCGCCTGCCGCGTCATCAAGCGCTTGTAACGCCAGCCTGAACACTGTGCCCTTGCCGGGCCGGGAATGCATGGTCAGCGGGTGTTTCAGGGTCTCGCAAAGCCGCGAAACAATCGACAGGCCCAGGCCGAAACCTTCTTCGGTCCCGTTGTGCGCGGCCACCCGGTAAAACTCCTGAAAAATCGCCTGCTGGTGCTCGGGCGCCACCCCGACGCCGGTGTCCCAAATTTCGATGAACACGCCGCTGGCCCGGCGGCGCACAGCAATCAGCACGCCGCCCCTGACCGTATGCCGCACGGCATTGGACAGCAGGTTGCCCAGCAAACGCTTGAGCAACACCATGTCGGACATCGCCCTGGCCGGCACCACCCGGGTACGCAGTTGCAGGCCTTTTTCGCGGGCCATCGGGGCGTATTGCAGCTCAAGTTCGGCGATCACCTCTGACAACTCGACCGCCTGCCAACCCACCTCGACGGCACCTGAATCCAGCTTGGCCAGGTCAAACAGGGAATTGAACAATTCATTGACTGCCTGCGTGGACTGCACAATTTTTGGCGTGATCTGCGCCACCAGTTCAGGCTCGGCCCGCAACCAGTCGGCGTACAGGCCCAGCGCATGCACCGGTTGACGAAGATCGTGCGCGGCGCTGGCCATGAACCGGTTTTTGGTTTGCACGGCATCCAGCGCCGTGCGGGTTTTTTCGGTCAGCGACGTGATCAGCAGCTTGTTGGCGAACTGGAGCTCCAGCGTCTTGCGCTGCCCCTGGTGAAACCGCTTGCCCGCCGTGCGTATGGCGGCCCAGTAAATCAGCACCAGCACAATCAGGCTATAGGTTTGCACCGCGCCCGTGAACGGGCGCTCCAGTCCCACGCTGTAAATCACGGCAGCCAGCGTGCTGCAGGCCAGACCATTGATGTAGCCCACAAAACAGCGCCAGGACGCGGAGAAGGCGCCCACCGCGAACCCCGCCATACCGGCCAGCACCAGCAGGCAGATGAACTGGTCATACACCGGCGCCTTGCGAAAATGAAGAAACATGGAGGCGCCCCATATCGCGGCGCTCATGGTCCATGTCCAGCTGTAACGCGACATGAACTCCCGCAACCGCGCGGCGTCGGCACCGGCATAGTCGCGGTGATAGATATTGATCACCCGGTAGCGCGCCAGCGTCATCACCACCGCCGCCAGCCCCCAGCACAGCAAGGCTGTGTTGTTGACATCGTTGTAGAGAATCGCCAGAAACACCGGAATCACCATCGAGGCCGAATGCAAGGCCGGCAGGCCATTGCGCATGAAGCTGCGCGTCAGTTCGACCTCCACCCAGTCGTCCCGCGCAAGCGGATCCATCTCGCCATGCAGGCTATCGCTGGGATGGGGCATGACGGCGGAACTCATGGCTGGAGTTTAGCGTTCGCCCCTGCACCGATGAGCACAACAACCTTGCACCAGCCCTTTCTGCCGGACGCAAAAAAGCCCCGGCTTGCGGGGCTTTCAGGGGCTTGGCCATGCACGGTGAAGTGATGCGAAGCCAAGTTTGGCGGAGAGGGTGGGATTCGAACCCACGGTACCTTGCGGTACGCCTGATTTCGAGTCAGGTACATTCGGCCACTCTGCCACCTCTCCTGAGTGAAGACGAGATTCTATCAGGGCTCAAGAACCGCAATGCCGCCCATATAAGGCTGCAAAACAGCCGGCACCGCTACGCTGCCGTCTTCACGCTGGTAATTTTAGTTTCGGCCGCTGCGCTTAACTTCGCTGCGCGAAGCTTAGCCTCCACTGAAATTACCCGCGCGACGGTGCAAGCAGCGTGATGCCGCCCACATAGGGCTGCAAAACAGCCGGCACCGCTACGCTGCCGTCTTCACGCTGGTAATTTTCCAGCACTGCGACCAGGGTGCGGCCTACGGCCAAGCCGGAGCCGTTCAGGGTGTGCACAAATTCGTTTTTTCCCTGGGCATTCTTGAAGCGGGCCTGCATGCGGCGCGCCTGGAAGGCTTCGCAGTTGGAAACCGAGCTGATCTCGCGGTAGGTGTTCTGCGCGGGCAACCAGACTTCCAGGTCGTAGGTCTTGGTCGCGCCAAAACCCATGTCGCCGGTGCACAACAGCATCACGCGGTAGGGCAGGCCCAGCTTCTGCAGGATCGCCTCGGCGTGGCCGGTCATGGCCTCCAGCGCCTCGTAGCTGTGGTCCGGGTGCACGATCTGCACCATCTCGACCTTGTCGAACTGGTGCTGGCGGATCATGC
>JAZKGR010000047.1:0-52899 GCA_040385775.1 Pseudomonadota bacterium | reverse complement strand
TTTTCAGAACTTCGATGAACTGGCCAAAGTCGCGCGGATTCGGGATCAGGGTGAGGTGGGATCCCCAGCGGATTGCCAACAGGCACAGCGTCAGCGCGAAGATGTGATACAGCGGTAGAGCGGCAATGCCGTTGGTCTTGCTGACATCACCAATACGGCGCAAGGCAGGCGTAAACCAGGCTTCCGCCTGCAGGACGGCCGCGACAATATTTCGGTGGGTTAGCACGGCGCCCTTGGACAAACCAGTGGTACCACCGGTGTATTGCAAAAAAGCGATCGAATCCAGAGTGGTCGCTGACGGCTTGAGTGCCTTTCCCATTCCTTCCGCCATCACTCGTTTGAAGGGTGTGACGGTGCGTCCGTTCGTCAGAGGTAGCTGATAGGCGGGCACCATCTTGGCCAGATGACGTACGGCAAAAGTGATCCACTGACCGTACCAGAAACCCAGCAAGTCACCCATGGATGCAAGCACCACATGTTTAACCGAGGTCCGATCGACGATCTCTTCGAGGGTCGTGGCGAAATTTTCGAGAATGACGATGGCCGTCGCGCCTGAGTCCTTGAGCTGGTGTTCCAGCTCGCGAGCGGTGTAGAGCGGGTTGACATTGACGCAGGTGTAGCCGGCGCGGAGGATTCCGGCCATGGTCACGGCAAACTGCGGAATGTTGGGCAGCATGATCGCCACCCGCGCACCTGGCTCAAGCCCCTGGGCCTGCAACCACACGCCCATCGCGGAGGACAACTCATCAAGCTCGCCGTACGACATCCAGCGATCCATGCAGACTGAAAACGGCCGCGATGCATTTCTCCTGAAAGAATCCTCAAGCAACTGATTCAGCGAACGAAATTGCTCCGGGTCGACATTGTGGGGAACGCCTTCGGGATAACTCTTGAGCCAAAACTTGTCCATGGAAACTCCTTGTTCCCCATTGTGAAAGAACGGCGAGTGCAAGCGTATGGGGCTTGTCCCTAATGTTTGTCTGCGCTGGCAAGAAGTTGAAGCAATTTCGTCTCGCAGGCGACAGCATCCTCGTCAAACAAGGTCGCAATCCAGTCTGATTCCCGTTTTTCGATCAACGTCAAAAATTCCGAAGCCCCTTTCATGTCGGCGAAAGCGTCAAACCCCGCCTCGAGAAAGCCCTGCAGTGAACTCAGGCCTGCCGCAGCTGCAGGTCCACGCATCATTTTCAACAGGCTGCGCAGGCCTCGCATGCGAGTCAGGCGATCCAGCTCACGCCCCAATTGAAGAACAACCTGCAGCTGGCGGAGCCTTGCAGGCCGGTCGGCAACCGCCCGCCAGCAATGGATATAGCGGCCATGCGCACTGAGATTGGGGACCGCCAACCATTGCCGGGCCATCATGTCGTCGAACTGTTCTGTCAGTGCATGCACTTCAGCCAGCGCGGCCGCCGTTTCGACAACAGCCTGCGGAAATAGGCGTGCAATGGTGTTGGCAATACGGGAGAACTGCTGATCGCGCTCTGCATAGTCCTGCGCGCCATACAGCTCATGGAGAAAAAAACCGGCGGCACCCTGGTACCGGGTGTTGTGCAGAAGGTCGGAATACGTCGCCCTGAAGCGCTGCGCCTGAAACAGCTTGACCTCCAGGCAAGCCTGTCCGAGAGCGGGCTGGCCTGCATGGCTCATGCGCAGCAGCGAAACAGCCTGCATGGCTTCACGAATGCGGGATGCAGTGGGGTCCATATAAACACGGAGTTTATCTAGGTGCTGCGCTCTATAGAAATGCAGCGAGTGCATGAGAAACTTGTTCCATGCAAAGAAGGACCCTGTTCAAGCTTGGCGTCGCCTCAGCGGCGGTGCTCGCCTTGGGCGGAGGTGTCGCGGCGCTGTTGCAAGCCGGGCTGCAAGACGGCAAGTTGGGCGAGGCCGGCCGTGAGGTCTTCCGGGCCGTGGGCCGCGCGGTGCTGCAGGGAAGCCTGCCTGCCGATGACGCTGCCAGGCAGGTGGCGCTCGATGGTCTGCTTGGGCGGATCGACGAACTGACCCTCGCATTGCCAACCCATGCGCAGGACGAGCTGTCGCAGTTGTTGTCTTTGCTGGCAAGCGCGCCCGGACGGAATTTGATGGCGGGTCTGAATCAGGCGTGGCCTGTGGCCTCCGATGCAGATATCCAGCAGGCGCTGCAGGGGATGCGGCTTTCGGCGTTGGCGTTGCGGCAGCAGGCGTATGCGGCGCTGCATGACATCACCGCCGCTGCATATTTTACAGATGCATCAACCTGGCCGCAGCTTGGCTATCCCGGTCCGCCGAAACTTTAGGATCACAGAAGACCGTATGAGTCAATTGCAAGACCCGATCCGCGACGGCCTCAAGCGCGGCTGGAAAGTCTTCGGAGGCGCCTTGGGGCCGCCCCCCGAAAAAATTGTCTGCGATGTTGCTATCGTTGGCTCTGGCGCTGGAGCCGGCATTACCGCCGAATTGCTGGCCAGGGCGGGCCTGCATGTGGTGCTGATCGAGGAAGGCCCGCTCAAAAGCAGCAGCG
This sequence comes from Pseudomonadota bacterium, assembly GCA_040385775.1. GTDB lineage: Bacteria > Pseudomonadota > Gammaproteobacteria > Burkholderiales > Burkholderiaceae_C > Polaromonas. The sequence goes on along the minus strand of JAZKGR010000047.1, from coordinate 50,396 downwards.
ATTTCAACCAGAAGGAATCCGAAGCCTACCCGCAGCTTTACCAAGAAAGTGCGGCGCGCAAAACCGAAGACAAGGCGATCAACATCCTGCAGGGACGTTGCGTGGGTGGCTCGACCACCGTCAACTGGACCAGTTCCTTTCGGACCCCGGCGCCAACGCTCAAGTTTTGGCAAACCCATTTTGACCTGCCCGACTACAGCGTGGATGCGCTCGCCCCGTATTTTTCGCAGGCTGAAAAACGGCTGAACATCCTGCCCTGGCTGACGCCGCCGAACGAAAACAATGACCTTCTGCGACGCGGCGCAGCCAAGCTCAACATCCAGGCGGCGGCGATTTCGCGCAATGTCAAAGGTTGCTGGAATCTGGGCTCCTGCGGACTCGGGTGCCCGACGAATGCCAAACAGTCGATGCTGGTGACCACCATTCCGGCGGCGCTGGACCTGGGGGCGCAGTTGCTGACTGAGTTGCGGGTAGAGAATTTTGAACTGGCCAATGGCAAGGTGACGGCCCTCTACTGCCAAAGTGTGATGCCAAATGGAGCGCTGGCCCATAGCGGGCGCGGGCAGTTTGCTACAAAAATAATAGCAAATCATTATGTATTGGCGGGCGGCGCCATCAACTCGCCAGCGGTGCTTCTCCGTTCAGGCGCACCCGATCCGCATGGTGTGCTGGGTGCCCGGACTTTTTTGCATCCAGTGGTGATGAGTTCGGCAGTCTTTTCCCAGAAGGTGGAGGCCTGGAGCGGCGCGCCCCAAACCATCTACACCGATCACTTTCTGGACACACAGGCGATTGACGGCCCGATGGGCTACAAGCTTGAAGCGCCGCCGCTGCATCCGGTGATTTTTGCATCGACTGTTCCAGGCATGGGTCAAAGCCAGCGCGACCTGCTCAAGACTTTCCCTCACAACCACACCCTGCTTGCGTTGCTGCGCGATGGTTTTCATGAGCAGTCGCGTGGCGGGCAGGTCAAGCTGCGGGGGGATGGGTCGGCCGTGCTGGACTACCCGCTCACGGATTTTGTGATGGACGGTGCGCGCCGCGCCTTGCTATCCATGATGGAAATCCAGTTCGCCGCCGGCGCTCTTCAGGTGTTGCCATTGCATGAAATGGCTGTGCCTTACACCACGTGGGGCCAGGCCCGTGATGCAGTCAACGCCTTCCCCATGAAACCCCTGTTGACCAAGGTGGTAAGCGCGCATGTGATGGGGGGGTGTGGCCTGTCGGGCCAGGAAAAATCAGGGGTGGTCCGGCCTGATGGAGTGCATTGGCAGCTTGACAATTTGTCGATTCACGACGGCTCTGTTTTCCCGACCAGCATAGGCGCCAATCCCCAGTTATCCATTTACGGCATCGTCAACAGACTCGCGCAGGGATTGGCCAAAAAACTCACGGGGCGAGAGCTCACACTGGCTTGAGTCGGGATCATGCTGGCACGTCTTCAGCGCTTGATCACCTGCACGTTGCTGGCTGGCGCAGTCGCGTGGTTGGTATTTTTCTGGAAAAGTTCGGTGACGCTGGCGCTGGCAGGTTTCGCCGCCTTGATCCTGGGCTACTCGGGGTTTCTGGCCATTGAATTTTTTGCCTTGCGATTCGTCAATCGCGGTGATCCGGTCCCGCAGCCCTCCTGGACGGAACTTGCGAAGGCCTGGTTTGGCGAAACATTGGTGGCACCCCAGGTGTTTTGCTGGCGGCAACCTTTTCGCTCTTCCATGTTTCCAGACCAACTTTCAGAACAGTCAGTGGTCCGCGGCCGCCGTGGAGTGGTGTTCATTCATGGATTTTTTTGCAATCGAGGTTTTTGGGCGCCCTGGCTGAAGCGTCTTCACGGAAGCGGCCACGCCTATGTAGCGGTCAATCTGGAGCCGCCGTTTGCCTCTATCGACGATTACGCCCCGCTCATTGAAGCCGCAGTGCGGCAGGTCACGGACGCGTCCGGCCGACCCCCGCTGCTGGTGTGCCACAGCATGGGCGGCCTGGCTGTTCGGGCTTGGCTCAAGGTCATGAAGGCGGAGGATCGTGTTCATCATGTGGTGACGCTGGGGACACCGCATCGCGGGACCTGGTTGGCCCGTTTCAGTCAAGTTGCCAATGGACGCCAGATGCAGTTGTCGGGGCAGTGGCATCAGGCGCTTGACCTGGGTATGCCTTCGCATCGGCACGCATTGTTCACCTGTTGGTATTCGAACTGCGACAACATCGTGTTCCCGAGCTCTACCGCCACCTTGCCGGATGCCGATAATCGCCTGGTCCGCGGTGCGGCACACGTTCAACTGGCATTTTTGCCAAAGGTCATGGATGAAGTCTTGGCAATGACGGATGATTGATTCGAGGAAAAGTACACAGGTCTGCCCGGCTCAAACGGTAACAAATTGTGTATGCTGGAGATGCTGACTATGTGTATCCGCCTGGAATAAACAATGCCTTTGATTGTGTTGATGGAAGACGATGCTGCCACGCGTACTTTGGTTGCGTCGGTGCTAAGGAAAGACGGCTACGAAGTCTTGTCGGCCGACAACGGCATGTCGGGGCTGGAGTTGGTGCGGCAAAACAAGCCAGATTTGGTGATCAGCGATATCCAGATGCCGCAAATGGATGGCTTTGCGATGTTGCAGGCTTTGCGCGCGGACCCGGCCATCATGGCCATTCCCGTGGTTTTGCTGACCTCACTGCAGGAGCGCGCTCACATGCGCATCGGCATGACCAGCGGCGCGGACGACTACATTACCAAGCCGTTTCGCCCCGGCGAATTGCGCGAAGCGGCTGCCGCCCAGCTCAACAAGCGCGAGATGCAGGCGGCCCTTCAAACCATGGCAGTGGAGGCGGCGGTTCAGGCGGCCCTGGAAGAGCAAAAACACCATCTCTCCCGCCTCTATGAGGAAAAGCTGGCATCCGAGTTGAGCGACAAATGGCCTGCAGCCGACGCAGCGAATGAAGACGAAAAATTCGCCAATGCCAGCGTCCTTTTTGTTGATGTGATCAACTACGCGGGGCTCGCCGAAAAACTTTCCAGCGCAGAACTCAGCGATGTCGTGCGGCAGTTTTATAGCAACGCAGGGGATACCGTTCACCTGTTCGGGGCGCGCCACATGCAATTTGTCGGCGAAGGCTTGCTGGTGGTGTTTGTCGACAGCACGGACACGTCCTCCGTCAATCATGGCTTGCGTGCCGCCCGTGCTGCGTTGGGGCTGGTCGATGCAGCCAAGCGTGTACAGAAGTTTCTCAACAGCCAGTTTCCCGCGCATGTGCTCCCTCGCTTTGATGTCAGCGTGGCATTGAACAGCGGCCCCGTCGCGCTGGCCAAGCTGGAAGACCCGCTGCACGGCGGCATACATGTTCTGCCGGTAGGCGACACCGTCAGCGTCACCTTGTTGCTGCAGAAGCAGGCTGGCAGGGTCGGCTGGAAAATTGCTGCAAGTGTTGCCATGCTGCGCGGTGTGGCGGGTGCGGTTAATACCGGCGCGCGCGCACTTATTTCCTTGCCTGGCCGCACGGCAGCGCTAGATGCCGCCGAGTTGTTGGGCCTGGCTTTGCAGGCCTGATGCTGCCCCCCAAGGGACGAACAAACAAAGCCCCCGACCTGGTCGCATGTCTCAAAAAACGATTTCACTGCGCCGCATTCTGGTCGTAAGCCTTCTGGTGTTTGCGCTGGTGCCCGCGGGGTTGGTAGCCTGGCTGATGGCGCGCAGCAGCGCCCAGGCGGTACAGGACCTGGCAGGAGAAATTCTTTTTAATGTGGCGGCAAAAATCCAGGCCGGCACGCAAGCGCATTTGGGGCACGCCCATCAGGCTCTCAATGGCCTTTTTCCAGAGCGCCCAAATGCGTCCCAAACCGAGCAGGCTCGGGACTGGTTGCGCCACGGCGCTGCTTTCGAGCCCATGGCGTTTGCATTGACCAGGCAAGCCCCGGAGGCCCCGCACCTGTATTTTGGCAACAACCGCGGTGAGTATTTTTCCGTTGAGAGCACCGCCAATGGCGCGATGGTGCTGCTTCGCGGTCCCACTGACACAGGCGTGCAGGCTTTTGCTGCTCGACGGCCCGGTGACCGATCGAAACCGGTGCCTGTTGCCCAGACCAACTTCGAGCCCCGCACCCGCAACTGGTATCAGGGCGCCCTGATTGCCAAGGGCCGGGTGTTTTCTCCAATCCAGGTGGTTCCGGGCAAACAGCAGTTGTTTGTCACTTTGTCCCAGCCGGTGTATGACAGTGACGACGGGGCTGCCGGCGTGTTCGGCGTCGATCTCAATCTGCAGCAACTCTCCAGCTTGCTGCAAACGCAGCGTATCAGCGCGCACGGCGCGGCATATATCGTCGATGAGTCGGGACTGCTGGTGGCGGGGTCAGCCGGGGACGTTTTGCTCCGGGACGAACAAGGTCAATCCGTACGGCGCGGCCCCCAGTTCAGCGCGAACCCCGTGATTCGTGAGAGTTTTTTGGCATGGCAGCTTGAGCGCTCACGACAACGTGAGGACTCGGTCGCCAGCAACACGGCCCTGCAGCGCTTGGCAATCCCAGGCGGTACCCTGATGATGGTGCAGCGTCCGTTTGGCGAATCACTGGGTTTGCGCTGGACCCTGGTGGTGGCTGCGCCCGAACGTGACTTCACGGCGGAGATTGACCAAGCCTGGAAATTGTCCCTCGGTTTGATCGCTGGGCTGGTTGTTTTGGGTGCCTTGGCGGCGTTGTATGTGGCCAACCGAATAGGCCGCCGCCTCCAGCGCCTTAGCTCGGCCGCTCAGCAACTCGGCCGCGGTGAGGTGCCGCGGGTAGAGCGTCGCACGCATTTGCGGGAGGTGATGGAGCTTTCGCAGGTCATGCACGACAGTGCGGAACAGCTCATGGCCTACCGGGCGGAGGTGCAGGCCAAAACACGGACGATTGAAGAAGCCAACGAAATGCTGGAGCAACGGGTAGCGCAGCGCACCGTTGAATTGCTGGCCTCCCGCGAAGAGGCTTTGCAGGCGGCCAGAGCCAAGGCCGCATTCCTGGCAACCATGAGCCATGAAATTCGCACGCCACTCAATGGCGTGGTGGGCATGAGTACCCTGCTGGCCGAGACCTCGCTGGATGAAGAGCAGAGCGACTATCTCCAGACCATCCGATTGTCCAGTGATCAGTTGCTGGCGGTCATCAACGACATCCTGGATTTTTCAAAGATTGAATCAGGCAAGCTGGAGCTGGAGTCTGAACCCCTGAGTCCGCGCAGCGCCATCGAAGAAGCCTGTGACATTGTGGCTCCGCGCGCCCGCGAAAAAAATCTTGAACTGATTGTGGATGTCCCCGAAACGGCAGGCCGTGGCTTTCCAGAACTGCCGGTGGCTATCTCTGGAGACATCACCCGTATCCGGCAGGTGCTGATCAACCTCATCAGCAACGCCGTCAAGTTCACTGAAAAGGGCGAGGTGGCGGTCAGCGTTCGGCGACTGCCCAATCCCACCGATGCCGCGCGTGTGCTGCTTGAATTTCGTGTGTCCGACACAGGCATAGGCATACCGCCAGGCCGGGTTGATGCGCTTTTTCAGGCGTTTACCCAAGTCGATGCTTCAACCACCCGAAAGTATGGAGGAACCGGCTTGGGCTTGGCCATCTGCAAGCGCCTGGTTGAGTTGATGGACGGCGAGATAGGCGTGGACAGCACGCCCGGTAAAGGCTCAACCTTCTGGTTTACCATCCGGGCGCCGTCTGCGGCGCTGCCCGCTGTCCTTGGCACGGTGGATGCCACGGCCCTGCATGGCAAGCAGGTGCTGGTCGTGGATGACCACCTGACCAATGTGCGCGTCCTGACGCGACAACTTCAGATGTGGGGCATGCGGGTAAGCAGCGCCGAGTCCGGGGCCCAGGCCCTGCAGGGCCTGACGGAAGAAAAGTCTGCCCGGCCCGACATCATCATCACCGACATGCATATGCCCGAAATGGATGGTGTGACGTTGGCGCGAGTCATCAAGGCAAGGGCCGGTCTTGCAGGTGTGCCGCTGGTACTGCTGACCTCCGGCTTCATGCCACCAGGTCACGAGGCAGCCCAGTTGTTTGCGGCACGCTTGCTGAAGCCCGTGCGTCAAAAGCAGCTGTTCGATGCGCTGGCTCGCTGTTTGTCGATCGAAGGTGGTAACACGCATCCGGCCGAGCTCAAAGCCAGTGCCGCGACGGCGGCCGCAAAAAACATGACCTTGCTGGTGGTCGATGACAATGCCGTCAACCTCAAGGTGGCCTGCGCGATGTTGGCCAAGTTGGGTTACCAGGCCGAAACCGCTTTGGACGGAAGGGAGGCCGTGCAGGCTGTGGCAAGGGCGCATGGTGCGGGTTGGCGTTTCGGCGCGGTTTTGATGGATGTGAACATGCCGCGCATGAATGGTTTTCAGGCGACACAGCAGATTCAAACCATGATGGGTCAAAAGGCGCCTCCGATTATTGCCCTGACGGCTGCCGCATCACCCGAAGATCGCGCGCGTTGTGCCGCTGCGGGGATGGATGACTACCTCACCAAACCCTTGCATGTTGCCGCGTTGGCACAGGCGCTGGAGCGCTGGTTGCCCCAAATGGCGTCGGCCGCCGGCGGCTCCGGCAAGCCGGTCAAGCCAGGACCTGCGCGCGCCCGCGCAGCGGGCCCAGCGCCGCAGGCAATGTCGCCACTGGACAAACCCAGGCCGACTGCTGCGCTGGAGGTGAAGTTGATGGATTTCGAGCGCTTGGCTCAGTTCAAGGAGTTTGACGACGACAACTTGAGCATGACCCGTGAGGTGATTGGCTTGTTTGTCGCCGATGCCTCCCAACGGCTCAAGGCCATCGACCAGAGCATAGGCGCCGACGATGCTGTTGCGCTGGCTTGGGCGGCACATGCGCTCATAGGCGCGACCAGCAATGTAGGCGCTGTTGCGATGCAGACTGTTTGCATCGAACTTGAGCTTGAGGCAAAAAAAGGCCGCGTCCCTCTCAACGCCGGGCAGCAATTCGACAGGCTTCAGGCGTATTGGGAAAACACCAAGGTCATTTTGAATACCTGGGTTTGAGCCCCCCTTCAATGCCAAGGTGACCACTAGAAAAAGACATTGGGTGAAATTCCAAAAGTGTGCGGGCGCCAACTACAACGGTTGCTTGCCTCCACCGACTTCTCCAGGCTTGTGAAATTGTTCACACTTAACTGGCGGCATATTCACTATCCAGATCGGGGCAGGCTTCATACGCTTAACAAACTGTAACGGTTACAAGGCGCGTGAAGATGAATACCCTGTTGAATGCTGGATTTGCGGACCCCGTTCCGCTTCTTGCCGATCCGGAGCTGTCGGATTCGAGCGTAGATGTACTCAGTGGGTTGATTGATGTTCTCGCGCATGGCGTTATCGTGGTGAGTGAGCGCGGCCAGCTTATTCACGCCAATCAGGCCGCCCGGGCTGAACTCAATCGCTGCAGGGTGCTCGGGAAGGTCGGCGATGAAGTCCATGCCGTCACGCCGGGGGACGGTAAAACCCTGCAAATGGCCTTGATCAAGGCGGTGGGGGGAAAGCGCAGTTTGGTCAACATAGGTGGCGGCGGCCTGAGCCTGATGCTGGCGGTGGTTCCGCTCAAGTCTGAGGTCGGCGCGAGGGGAAACCGTATTGCGCTGTTCTTTTCCCGGTCCGAGGTGTGCGAATCCGGGATGTTCGGATTTTTCGCCCGCAGTTATGGCCTGACCCAGACCGAAGAACAGGTGCTGATGATCCTGTGCAGGGGGCTAAGCACCCCGGAAATTGCCCTTCAGATGAAGGTGGCTGTGTCTACTGTGCGCAGTCACGTGCGCAGCCTCTGCGCAAAAACCGGCTCCAGCGGTGTCCGCGAATTGGTGAACAGGGTTGCCGTTTTGCCTCCGGTCGCCCCATTGCACTTGGTGCAAATTCACTAAAAATTCCTTGCGTCCGGCGCTCGCGCCCACACTGGCGGCACGCCACGTGCTAGATTACGGCTCATCATGAGCACGTCAATCCCTTCTGCTGAAGACCTGTACACATCGCTTGTGCCCGAATTGCGCTCCCTGGCGCGCCGTGGCGTGCAGCGTACCTATCGTAAAAATGCAGTCTTGATCAACGAAGGTGAGTCTGGCGACAGCCTGTTTGTGCTTCTCAAGGGAAGTGTCAAGGTGTTCGCCATGGACGAAAGTGGACGTGAAATCACCTACGGCACTGTCAACGCTGGCGACTATTTTGGCGAAATGTCCCTCGACGGCGGGCCCCGGTCTGCCTCGGTGATGACGCTGGAGCCTTGTACTTGCGCGGTGTTAAGCCGCACCGATGTGAGCGAGCACTTGGTCGAAGAGCCCGAATTTGCCATCAATTTGGTAGTCCAGGTGATTCGCCGCGCGCGGGCCGCAACCGAAACCGCGCGGAACATGGCCTTGCTCGATGTGTACGGCCGGCTGGTGGCCTTGCTCGAAGAGCGTCGCGAAGATGCCACGGAGGGTGAGGGAAGCAGCGCGACGCTGGAGTCCATCACCCACCAGGACATCGCCAACCGCGTGGGTGCCTCGCGCGAAATGGTGAGCCGCCTGCTCAAGGACCTTGAAAAAGGTGGCTACATTGAGTTGGGAATCCGGCGAATTACCCTGCTCAAAAAACTGCCCAGCCGCTGGTAAGGCGTCGGGCGACCGGCAGTTCTATAGCGCGTTAAATATCTTTCGGGTCACCTGCGGTGCAGCGTCGCTGGTGCCGACCAGACGCGCTACGCCACCGCTGCGCGTACCGGCAGCCTTCAGCCCAAGCAGCACGGGATTCTCGTCGCTGTAAGCTTGGGTCTTCGGCACCTTCACCACACTGGGTCTCTCCGGTCGGCTGGCGTCCGGGTCCGGCCTGCGAGGTGAATACTTCGCCCACATTGGACCTGCAACTCGAATGCCTCCCACCGATACCGTTTTGGTACCGGTCGCAATGCTATTGAAGTTGCCGCTGCGGCGAATGGGAGATGGATTGTTTGGGTCATCAACAAACGAGCCGGGGTTGCCGCTGGTGTCATACCACTGATCTTCAAAGTGGGACTGACGTGCGCCTGTTTGGACGCCAATGATCTGGTCATCACGCTCCACATACGCATCCACCGTGACTTTTCCAGGCTGGGTGTTGGTGATCTTGACTTCCCAGACCCCGCTGGGCGCGGTGGCGACCGACGTGGCGAAACCAAATGTGGGCGCAACCGCGATGAGCGCACAAGTTCCGTTTACACCGGTTGCCACGGATCTGGGATAAATCAGCGCGCACAGAGGTTTGCCGCTGCTCGTGTTCCAGGTCCCTGACTTGCCCCAAACCAAAGGGGGCAGGCTGGCCTGGCCCGGCGGAGTAAGTTGCACTTCGATCCCTTGCGCACCCGGCGGAATCCACAGTTCCAGAAAGTTCTGCGTCACATCGCCCGGTTGCCCCCGCCAATGGAATGCTACCTGCTCTCCTTTTGAAAGCGTTGCATTGGCGTGCGTGCGGCTTTGATAGTTGTTGCTGACAGGCAGAATAATTTGCAGGCGTCCCGTTTTCAGGGTAATGAGCTGGTCCATCGCCGCTTCAAGCACGGAACTTCCATCGTGCGGTCCAGCCAGCGTACCCCAGCTGAGGTTGACGGCAACTTTTGCAGTGGAAGCGCACCGCGAAAGGATGTACATCAAGCCATCCATGATGTGGACGTTCATTGAGCCACCAGACGTGTCCACCACCGTGTCCCAGTCCAGTTGCACCGCCACTATGTCGCAGCGGCTGGCGTCGTCATCAGCCAGCGCCCAGCTTGGCGGTGCATTGGGAGATGGGGGTACGCCGGCGATTTGAGCCAGGACAGTCCGCGGCCCACAAGCAATGTCCAGTACATGGGTGCCGTGGTTCAGGCGCTTGTTCAGCTCCATTACCATCTTGAATTGGTCGTATACCGCAGTTTCATCGACCAGCCCCCCGTAGGTGTTTTGCTGCATGGCCTGGTTGATGTTTGCCGCTGTCAGTTCATGGCCGTAGCCCAGCTCGGCAGGCGCTGGCCCTGCGCCTTGTTTGTCCTGGCGCCAGAAATACCGGGTCCGAGCTTTGCCGTTGCGCAAGAAATTGGCATTGGAAAAAGCCAGGCCGCCGTCAATCAGGCCCACTACCTTGCCCTGAAGCAGCGGGTGGGGCGCTGAGGGGCCGGGCACAACTGGCGCGTTTGGGTCGTCCGCGTGCTGGCCTGCGGGTAAGCCAAGCTCAAACCTTTGCACCAGAGCGCGCAAGCTGCCGCCAACCCGGATGTGTTTGAAGAATGCCGGCCTGACCCGTGCGGTGCAGTAGCGTAGGCCGGTGGGCGCGGCAGGGGAGGTGTACACCGGCGGCACATGCAGCCACTTGGGTGAGGAGGCTGCTTTCAATTGCGCCACGCTGACGCCTGGCTTAAGCTCGATCAACAGCGGCAACCATTTGGGCGGCTTGTCCAGACCATAGCCAGCGAAGTTGTCTGCCTCTGCCCAGATCAGATAGGGGTCAAAGCCGGATGTTGCACCCGGCTTCGCCCAGTCAATTCCCGTGAAGCTGCCTTTGGGTAATGGGGTCCAATACATGGCCGACCTATTGGATGGGTTTCCATTCGGCAACGGCTTTGGTCCACATGAAGTGGAGCAGCGGCGAGGCTGCGACAGTAGTCGAACCTGAGAACAACTCGTAGTAGCCACTTTGGTTGTCGGCCATCGAAACCCGTGGATCGAAATCGATCACCGCCCCTTGGGCGCCGTGGAACTTGCGACCATCGAATCCCCGCTCATGCAGCTTGGCCCCGGTGCAGCGGGCTACCATGAAGTCGCTGAGTGCGGTGCCCAACAGCCGTCCGACCGCGCTGTCTACCGGATAGTGCAAACCAGCCACCGTGCGGTTGACCGCGATGCGCGCAGCCAGCCGTTCCAATTGCTCCCGATACTTGGAGCCGTGCGGCAGCAGCGACTGGAGCAATGCGCAGGTGAGGTAGGCTTCCGTCGCGTGCCCACTGGGCCAGCTTGCGTGGCCCGGCGTCGGGATCATCGGTTGAATCTGAGGTGATATTTCCACAGGGCGCTGGCATGCAAAACCATGCTTGAAGCGCATTTCCACATGGGTGGCCAGTGACATGGCCAAGTCCAGCAATTCGACTGTGTACTTGTGCCGGTGCGCGGTCAGACCGATGACGGACGAGAAGAAGGCTCCGCCACCATTGACCTGCGCCAAAATCTCGGCGCCTCGATCTTCTCGCAGCTCGGAATAGTTGGCGACCAGGTCAAGTTGTTGCTTGAAGATTTTCTCGGTAGGGCGAACCAGCCTGGCCAGAGCTAAGTCTTTGAGGGGCTTCTTGTCGAGGTCCACAAAGCCCAGTGTCATCGACGTTTTGTTCTGGTTTACGTTGAAATGCAGACCGGCGAGCAGCTCCAATTCGCAAACCACCATGCGTGGTCCCACTGCCCATTCAGCCAGGCGAGCCGGTTTGTCCAACGGGGTTGGCAAAGTGAACGGAACCGTTGCCCCTTGAAAGGGTCCTGAGAGGGCGGCGCGACTGGCATTCAGAGCCCCTGCGACCAATGGTGAATCCGGGGATAGAGTGGGGTGGCCAAAGCCACCACCAAAGCCGCCGCCGAAACCACCACCAAAGCCGCCACCAAAGCCGCCACCAAAGCCGCCACCAAAGCCACCACCAAAGCCACCACCAAAGCCACCACCGTAAGCGCTCATTTTTTTCCCCTCTTTCTATGTGTTAAAACCGACGACTATTTCTCGGGTAAGCCGAGTGTGCGAAGTGCATTGGCGCATCTCTGACGCGTCACACTGCTTGCGCTACCCATTGATAGGTATGCGGATACAGTCAAATGAGGTTCTTCTTGATACAGCGCCCGCAATGTGTCAGTTGCTTCGGCAAAGAGTCCAATCTCCGTTTGTGCTGTTAGAAGAACGCGCAAAGTGGGTGAATGATGCCGATTTAATTTCAAGGACTTCTTGGCATACTCGATGGCACGTTCGTGCATGTTATCTGCCAGAAGCGCGGCTGCGGCCAAGAGGTCAAAATAGTATCCTAGCGGGTCTATAGGAGAAAGCGCGCGTGCATACTCTGCCTCATTCACGGAATCGGGAGCTGAGCCCCACATTGAGGATGCGACGCTTTTAAAGAGCCAAGCCATCGGCTCATTGGGGTTTGTCCGAATCGCTCGCGTGAGCCGATTATTTGTTTCTTCAACATTACCCAGAAGCTGGCAATGCGCGTAGCCTTCAACTGCCAGCGTTAACGCATTTTCAGGCTCACTGTCGAGAGCTCTCTTCGTCTGCTCAAGGGCGAATTGAGTGTCGCGTTGCGGAGAATCGCTTAATCCTCGAATGATGCGCATGATGTGCCACTTGGCTAACCATGCGCGCGGCGTCGCTATTCGATTGTGTCGTTCTATCAGAGCATCGAGAGCCTCGCGACTGCGCTCGAAGTCACGAATGGACGAGCGGTGCATCATCGCAATTCCACCAAGCAGCAGTGAGCTGCTATCCAACCGCGGCATGGGCTGCACTAACGATTGCTTGACCTCTGTGTCGATTAACGCGCGCGAGGTGGCTTCAGCCAAGCGGTTGAGTAGCTCACTGTGCGATTGCAGTAAGTCGCCGGTATCGCCCGATATCCGTTCAGCCCAGATGATTTCGTTTTTTCGCGTATCCGCCAACTCTGCCATGAGCAAAATTTTGCCGCCGCTGGCAATGTAGCTGCCCGACAGCACAAACGAGGCCTCCAAACGAGAGCCCACATCCGGCATGACGCCTGCTCTACCCCGAAATGCGGTGGTGGACAGCCGAGAGATGACGCGGATATCCGGGCTGCGCGAAAGTTGCGCGATGATTCCGTCAGCAATCAATTCACCGATAACAAAGTGTTCAGGCTCGTTGCTGCGTGCTTCGAAAGGGATGACCGCGACGGTCGGTCGAAAATCGGCTTGCTCGGCGTGGCTGGACGGAATAACGGGCGCATGACCCATAACGCCGATCCGGTAAGCCCGTACCGGCTTCTCGACATGTTTGAGATGACATTCCCCTAAATCTTCGATATCGGCGTCTAGTCCTGCCGTAAGGTGATCGCGCAACGCGGCGGACACCACCAACTCGCCGGGCCCAGACAAAGTACTGACACGCGAGGTCAGGTTGACGTCGGTGCCGTAGATGTCGTGCTGGTCGGTCACGAAACTGGCGAGGTGGCCACCCATGCGCAGGTGCAGTTGGTGCTCTGGTCGCACGCTCGCATTGGCTTGGCGGGTGAAGTTGTGCAGGGCGAAGGCAGCCTTGACGCAACCCTGGGCGCTGGCAAATTCCAGCATCAGGCCGTCGCCCAGGCTTTTGACAATGCGTCCACCGTGTTGCGGCAGCACCTTGTGCTCCGCTTCTTCCACGAGTTGTTGCCACCGCCGTACAAAGCCATCCTGGTCCTGCTCCATGATCCGGACCGACTCCACCACGTCCATGACCAGCAACACTTTCGTGCTTCTTGTCAGGTCGGCAGGTAGTTCGATCAACGGGAGCCTCATCGTAGACGGTGTAACAAAATTTTACCTCCTCCTTTTGTAGGAGGGGCCGTCTCGATGAAATGCGTGAGCAGAGTTTGGGGGCCTTGTCCCGAGGCGTTGCTTTAGTGCTGAATAGCATCCTCTTCATGCTGCCGCGCGTCGGCCGCAATGTCGGGCAGATCCTGCAGCCGCTCATAAATCGGCGTGAAGTCGGGCGCGGTCTTGTCGAACAGTTCCTCAAAACTGTTGATCACGAAGTAGGTCTGCTGGTAGCTGTCGATCTTGTAGCGGGTGCGCATCACGCGTTCAACGTCGAGCGGCAGGCGTTGCGGCTCCGGGCTTTGCACCGAGTGCTGCAACTCGCCGGACGAGCTCAGGATGCCGGCGCCATACGCACGCAGCCCGTCCTTTTGCTGGATCAGCCCGAACTCGATGGTGTACCAGTAGAGCCGGCTCAGTTGTTCGCAGGCACCCAGGCGGTGCGCCTTGAGTCCGCCCTTGCCGTACTCCTGCATGTGGTCGGCAAAGACCGGGTTGAACAGCAGCGGCACATGGCCGAACAGGTCGTGAAACACATCGGGCTCGACGATGTAGTCGAACTCTTCGGGCTTGCGTATCCAGTCGGTCACCGGGAATTTGCGGTTCGCCAGCAGGGTGAAAAACGGTACCTCCGGAATCAGTCCCGGCACGGTGACGATTTCCCAGTCGGTGGCCTGGCGCAGCCGTTCATTGATGTCCTCGAAACGCGGGATGTGGTCGCTCGCGCCCAGCGAGGGCAGGGCGGCGATGAACTCGTCGCAGGCCAGGCCCGGCAGCAGCGCGGCCTGGCGCGCATACAGGCGCCGGTAGGTGTCGTGGTCGGCGGCGGTGTAGCTGTCGTAGTCCTGCGGGCAGGTGTAGTCGGCGCCGGCACGCGTGTAGTCGCCGCGTGGGGGGCGTTCGCTGGCGCCATAAACGACAGGGTCAACAGCCATTCAGAAACTCCCGAATTCGGATTTGCCCGTCATCCCGGATTTGATCCGGGATCCATGTCTCATGCACCACCGTCCCGGCCTGCGAGGCATGGCTTGCGGGTCAAGCCCGCAATGACAGACTTTAATTGTCATGATGTTTACGCTTTTTCGAGAACACCACGGCGCATTTGATCCAGCTCGATGCTTTCAAACAGCGCCTTGAAGTTGCCCTCGCCAAAACCCTGGTTGCCCTTGCGCTGGATAAATTCAAAGAAGATCGGACCGAGCTGGTTCTCGCTGAAGATCTGCAGCAGCAGCTCGCCGGGCGTGCCGTCCACCAGGATGTTGCGCGCCTGCAGGTCGGCCACGTTTTCGCCGTGGCCGGGGATGCGTTTGTCGAGCAGCTCGTAATAGGTGTCGCCGGTGTTCAGCAGCTTCATGCCGCTCAGTTGCAGCGAGTCCACCGTGGCGTACAGGTCGTCGGAGCCCATCGCAATGTGCTGGATGCCTTCGCCCTGGTAGCGGTCGAGGTACTCCTGGATCTGGCCGGCTTTTTCATTGCCCTCTTCATTGATCGGGATGCGGATCTTGCCGCAGGGGCTGGTCATGGCCTTGCTCTTGACGCCGGTGGCTTGGCCCTCGATGTCGAAGTAGCGCACCTCGCGGAAGTTGAACAGGCGCTCGTAAAAGCCCGACCACTCAGCCATGCGGCCGCGGTGCACGTTGTGCGTCAGGTGGTCGATGTAGGTCAGGCCGTGGCCGGCCGGGTTGAGTTCGGCGCCGGGCAGGGGTTCGAAGTCCACGTCGAAAAAGCCGATGTTGCCGATGTCGCCGTCCTTCGCGCCGTTTTTACCGCGCCAGCGGTCGATGAAATAAATGATGGAGTCGCCGATGCCCTTGATGGCCGGAATGTTCAGCTCGCCCGGGCCGGCGGTGTGGGCGTAACCCCAGGCGCCCAAGGCGATCGCGCGTTCATACGCGGCTTTGGCGTCCTGCACGCGGAAGGCGATGGCGCAGACGCTGGGGCCGTGCTGGCGCGCAAAACGCTGGGCAAACGAGTCCGGCTCCGCATTGATGATGAAGTTGATGCCGCCCTGGCGGTACAGCGTGACGTTTTTGTGGCGGTGCTTCGCGATTGGCTTGAAGCCCATGCGCTCGAATACGGCGCCCATGGCGGCCGTATCGGGCGCAGCGTATTCGATGAATTCAAAGCCGTCGGTGCCCATGGGGTTGTCCCATGCGCTGGGGGCGGTTTTGGCGGCGGGCGTGGCGGTGGAAGTCATGGGCGTCTCCAGGCAAATACAAAGACAGGGTACAGATAAGCTGACTTTAACGGTGGCCGCCCTCACGTTTTATGCAAATCAAGGCGTTGATCTTGGCAATCACGCAGCAAACCTGCAAAATAAGCGATATGGAAGCATTAGACAAGCTGGACAGACTCATATTGCGCAGCCTTCAGGCAGACGGGCGCGCCACCTATGACCAGATCGCCGAGCAGGTCAGCCTGTCGCCCAGCGCCGTGCTGCGCCGGGTCAAAAGGCTGGAAGAAAGCGGTGTCATCGACCGCTATGTGGCGCTGGTCAAGCCCGAAGCCGTCGGGCTGGGACTGACGGCGTATATCAATGTGCGGCTCGAAAAACACACCGAATCGCACAAGCGCAACCCGATGGACCTGTTCCGGGCCAGTGTGCAGACCTGGCCCGAAGTGGTCGAGTGTGCGGCGTTGACCGGTGAAATGGATTACCTGCTGCGCGTGGTGGTGGCCGACATGGGGCATTACAGCCGCTTCATCATGGACACCCTGCTCAAACACCCCAGCGTGCAGGACTGCAAGACCAGCTTTGTGCTGGACCGCGTCAAGGCGACGACGGCTGTGCCGATTTGAGTGGAGGCAGCCGCCAGCCCTCCGAGCGGCTTGTTTTTGAGCTGGCTTGGGCGCTTAATCCAGGGGTGAAATAGGGGCGGCTCCCCGTTTTGGCGATGACAAATGCCGGCCAGGCAATTTTGAAAGTCCCGATTTGCTCTCAATTTAATAGCAAGTTACACCCGCCATAAAGGGCTGGAGGCCGATATGGCTTGTAATTTGAGGCTGTTGCCGCCAGTACCTTCTTGCGCTTTGTGCAGAAGCCCTTCAGGCTGGACTTCCTAGGGAAAACCCTTATATTGAATAAATGTTTACTCCCGGCACCCTTTTTAAAGCTTCACTGAATGCAGGCAAGGAGTTCTTCCGCCCGCCTTTGGATGAAAGCGAACGATCGCCGCACAAAGCGCCTGTGATGGTGCCCATCCGTTCGATGGGGCCGAGCCACGGTGAGCGCATTGAAAAGCATTTGCTGGCGCTCGATTCGCACGACCGTTACCTGCGCTTTGGTTACGCCGCCAGCGATGAGCAGGTTCGCCGTTATGTTGCCGGCCTCAACTTCGAGCGTGACGAAATTTTCGGCATTTACAACCGCAAGCTGGAGCTGATCGCCATGGCGCACCTGGCGCTGTCGGTGGCCCCCGACCTGAAAAGCTGCGCCGAGTTCGGCGTGTCGGTGTTGCCGCACGCACGCGGCCGCGGCTATGGCGCACGGCTGTTTGACCGCGCCGTGATACACGCGCGCAATGAGGGCGTGAGCATGATGTTCATCCACGCGCTCAGCGAAAACACCGCCATGCTCAACATCGCCCGCAAAGCCGGCGCCGTGATCGAGCGCGACGGATCCGAAAGCGAGGCTTACCTCAAGCTGCCGCCGGCCGACCTGGACTCGCGCATGACAGAAATGGTCGAGGAGCAGATTGCCCAGACCGACTACCGCCTGAAGGTTCAGGCCCAGCAGTTCTGGAGCATCCTGGCGATGGTCCAGGAGGTGCGGCGTGGCGTGCGCGACAGCCGTGACCGCATGCCGATGTAGGGCCCCCACGTTCGTTCACTTCGTGTAACTCTCTGCCCCGAGGGGGCGCTGCGCCTGCGGGCCGGCAAAGCCGGACCCGCGGCCCCTGCTTGAAAGGGGAGCGCCGCG
The DNA here is from genome assembly GCA_040385775.1 of Pseudomonadota bacterium. GTDB lineage: Bacteria > Pseudomonadota > Gammaproteobacteria > Burkholderiales > Burkholderiaceae_C > Polaromonas. The sequence continues at coordinate 32,981 of JAZKGR010000047.1, read as the reverse complement.
CCACATGAATACGTTATCCTTGTCAGCTTGCCAACTACCGAACACCTCTGTGTCCGACAACCCCCCCAGTAGATCTTCCAAACCGGAAGACAAACGCGGCTTTTTGCAAAAGCTCGCCGAGATGCTCCACCCGGGGCCTGATTCCAAAGACGAACTGATCGAGACCCTGGTCGAAGCCCAGGACAACGATGTCATTGGCGCGCAAAGCCGCGAGATGCTGGAGGGCGTGATCCGCATGGCCGACATGACGGCCGGCGACGTGATGGTGGCCGCGCCGCGCATGGACGCGATCAACATCGACGCGCCCTTCGACGAGCTGCTGCACCTGGTGATAGACACCGCCCACTCGCGTTTTCCCGTTTATGAAAACGAGAAGGAGAACATCATTGGCATCCTGATGGCGAAGGATTTGCTCAAGCTGCAGCGCGCGCCCGAGCTCAACATCCGCGCGCTGCTGCGCCCGGCGGTGTTTGTGCCCGAAAGCAAGGGCCTGAACGACCTGTTGCGCGAGTTTCGCGGCAACCGCAACCACCTGGCCATCGTGATCGACGAATTCGGCCGCGTGGCCGGCCTGATCACGATTGAAGACGTGCTCGAGCAGATCGTCGGCGAGATCGAGGACGAGTTCGACATTGCCGAGGACGACGGCGACATCTTCGGCCTCTCCGACCACACTTACCGCGTCAGTGGCGACACCTCGATCGAGCGTGTCAGCGAGGCCTTCGGCGTGAAACTGCTGGACGAAGACTTCGAAACCATAGGCGGCCTGGTCGCGCACGAGATGGGCCATGTGCCCAAACGCGGCGAGGTGTATTTGCTGGCCGGCTTGCAGTTCACCGTGCTGCACACCAAGGGCGGCGCCGTGCGCTGGTTCAAGGTCTCGCCGGCTGCCGCTCCCGGCACCCCGGCGCCGTAAAAAGACAGCGCAGCATGGGACGGCAGACCATCGACAGCATGATGTCTTCGATGCCGACCCTGCCGGCGCTGCTCGAACACATTGGTTATCCCAGACAAAAAAAGCGGGGCCTGCCGGTGCTGCAACTGCTGTGGGTGGTGCTGGCGGGCGGCCTGCATGCGGCCAGCATCGCCTGGCCCTTCACCTTCGGCTTGCCGCAGGGCCAGCCGGTCTGGTGGCTGCAACTGCTGGCGCTGGCAGGACTGGCCTGGCAACTGGACCGCTGCAGGACCTTCAGGCAGGGCGTGACGCTGGGCTGGCTGTTTGCCACGGCCTGGCTCAGCGGCATTTTCTGGTGGCTGTTCATCTCGCTGCACACCTATGGCGGGCTAGCTTCGCCGCTGGCTGTCGTGGCGGTGCTCGGGCTGGCGATTTTTCTGGCGACCTATTACGCGCTGGCCAGCGCCGTGTTTGTATCCATCGCGCCGGCCGGCCGGACTCGCCGCGCGCTGGTGTTTGCGGCGCTGTGGCTGATGGCCGAGCTGGCGCGGGTCCAGTTCTTCACCGGCTTTCCCTGGGGTCAGGCCGGCTACGCCCACTTGAGCGGCTGGCTCGACGACTATGCGCGCTGGATCGGGGTTCACGGCATCACCTTCCTAGCCGCCTTCCTGGCGGCGGGGCTCGCGGGCTGGGGCCAGTCACGGCGCCAGGTGCTGCTGTTTCCGCTGCAGGCGCTGGTCATCGTCGGTGTGGCTGTGCTGGCGGGCCGCCAGACTTCCACGCCGGCAGGCAGCCTGCAGGTCACGCTGCTGCAGGGCAACATTCCCCAGAACGAAAAATTCCAGCCCGGTACCGGCATGGCGACGGCGCTGCGCTGGTACGGTGAGCAGTTGCAGGGCGCAAAAACCGCGCTGGTCGTCGCGCCAGAAACCGCGCTGCCGCTGCTGCCGCAACAACTGCCGGAAGGCTACTGGGCTGCCTTGCAAACGCGTTTCTCTTCGGGCGGCCAGGCCGCGCTGATCGGTATCCCGCGGGGCAGCTACGAGGCCGGTTATGCCAACTCGGTGGTCGGGCTCAGGCCGGGATCAGACGCAGGCGCGGCCCGGAGCTACCACTTCGACAAACACCACCTGGTGCCTTTTGGCGAATTTGTGCCGCCGGGGTTTCGCTGGTTCATCAACCTGATGAACATTCCGCTCGGCGACTTCAGCCGGGGCCCGCTGGGCCAGCCTTCCTTCGAGTGGCAGGGCCAGCGGCTGGCGCCCAACATCTGCTATGAGGATTTGTTCGGCGAGGAACTGGCGGCCGCCTTCACCGACCCCCAGACTGCGCCGACCATCCTGGTCAACGTGAGCAACATCGGCTGGTTCGGCAACACGGTGGCGATCGACCAGCACCTGGCCATCTCGCGCATGCGGGCGCTGGAATTTGAGCGGCCCATGATCCGCGCCACCAACACCGGCGCCACCGTCATCATCGACCACACGGGCAAGGTCACCCACGAGTTGCCGCGCCACACGCGCGGGGCGCTGATCGGCGAGGTCGAAGGGCGCATGGGCGTGACGCCCTATGCGCAATGGGTGTCGCGCTTCGGGCTCTGGCCCTTCTGGGGCGGCGCCGGCGCGCTGGTGCTGCTGGCCTGGCTGGCGCGGCGGCGCCCTTAGGCCAACCTCTTTCGCTATAAAAACAATAGCTGATTACTCCCGCTGGACGGGGGCTGGGGGCCGATTTGGCTTGAAAATCAGCGCGTGGCCTGCCCCATGCGCACCAAGCGGCCAGGGCGCTCTGCCGTGATCTTGCCCTCGCGCTGCACCGCCACACCAGCGACCCAGGTCGCCACATAACCCTCGGCCTTTTGCAGAAAGCGTTTGCCGCCGGCCGGCAGGTCGCGCACCAGCGCGGGTGTGCCCACGCTCAGGCGCTGCGGGTCAATCAGGTTGAGGTCGGCGCGCAGGCCTGGCGCAATCTCGCCGCGGTCGCTCAGGCCGAGGTAACGCGCGTTGCGCCGCGTCAGCATTTCCACCGCGCGCTCCAGCGGCAGCTTGCCCTGGTCCCGGCCCTGCACCCAGTGGGTCAGCATGAAGGTGGTGAAACTTGCGTCACAAACGGTGCCGACATGCGCACCCGCATCGCTGAGGCTGGACAAAACGCGCGGATGGTCCAGCATCTGCCGCACCGCGTCCAGCGAGCCGCTGTTGTAGTTGAAGATCGGGAAGTAGATCAGGTGGCTGCCGTCACCGCCGGCGAGGTGGTCGTACAGCGCTTCCAGCGGCGGGATGCCACGCTGTTTGGCCTGCACCAGGAAACTCTGCATCACGTTCGGCTCGTAGTTGAGTTTGTCGTCCAGCGGGAACATGCGCCCGCTGATCATGTCAATCCGCGCCAGCAAAATGTCCACCAGCGGCGGGATCGCCGTGCCGTCGCCGGCCAGGCGTTCCGACTTCTCGCTCAGGATGCGCGCTTTGCGGGCCGGCTCGCGCAGCGCGGCGGCGCGTTCGGCCAGCGGCAGGTGGGCGACTTCCTTGTAGCCGGGGAAACCCATGAAGGGATGGAAGCTGGCATCCAGTCCGTTGATCACGCCGATGCCGCGCACCGCTGCCTGCAGGTAAAGCGGCAGCCCGGCAGCGACGGCAGCATCGACGCGACTGCGTATCGCCTCGTACTGCTCGCCGCCTGGGTCGCGCTGCAGCCAGGTCATGGACAGCGGCTTGCCGCTGGCTTGCGCCATCTGCTCGACCAGGTCGAACTCGGCATCGAAGCGCTGTGGTCCCTGCAGCAAATCGAAGTCGCTGATCACCTGCAGGACGCCGTGCGGGACGCCTTCAAACGCGCCGGCCAGGCCAACCAGTTCGGCCGCTGTGGCTTCGGCGGCCGGCGTTTCCTTGCCCTCCGAGGTGCGGTGGTTGTCGCTGCGGCCGGTGCTGAAGCCTGCCGCGCCCGCCTGCAGCGCCTCGTGCAACAACTGGCGCATGGCGGCGATGTCTTCAGGCGTCGCAATTTGTTTGGCGACGGCCCGCTCACCCATCACATACATGCGCAGCGGGTCGTGCGGCACCTGCACCAGGTAGTCCAGGCTGCGCGGGGTTTTGTCCAGCGCGTCCATGTACTGCGGAAAACTTTCCCAGTCCCAGCGTATGCCCTCGTGCAGCGCCGCGCCGGGGATGTCTTCCACGCCTTCCATCAGCTTGATCAGGTCGTCCTGATGGCCGGGTCGCACCGGCGCAAAACCGACACCGCAGTTGCCCATCACCAGCGTTGTCACGCCGTGGTAAATGCTGGGCGTGAAGTTGGCGTCCCAGGTCACCTGGCCGTCGTAGTGGGTGTGGATGTCGACAAAACCGGGCGTGAGCCACAAGCCGGTGGCGTCCACGGTCTCGTGCGCGGCTTCGGTGATGGTTCCGACTTCGACAATCCGGCCGCCCTTTACGCCGACATCCGCAACAAAAGGTTCGCCGCCGCTACCATCCACCACCGTGGCGCCCCGAATCAACAGATCAAGCATCTTTTCTCCTCCACCAATAAGCCAGGGACAGGCCGCTCACGATGTGCCAGATGCCCCACAGGCTGGCCAGCGTGACCATGCCCAGGTCGCTGCCAAACTGCACACCGATGATGCCCAGCGCCAGCCCCGAATTTTGCATGCCGCCTTCGATCATCACGGCGCGCCGGTCTTTCTCGCTGACCCGCATGGCCACGCTGGTGATCCAGCCGAAGAACAGGCCGCAAGCGTTGTGGAGCACCACGATCATCAGCGTCGGCAGCAGGCCCAGCGTCAGCAACTGGCGTTCCTTGACCAGCCCGGCGACGATGAATAGCAGCAGGCAGATCACGGCGAAGTGGCCCAGCGGCTTGCGAATGCGCGCCGTCAGCATGGGCAGCTTGTGCGAAAACAGCAGGCCCAGGCTCATGGGCACGGCCAGCAAGAGCAACAGGCTCAGCCAGATGCCCGAGGGGTCGATGCTGAGTTCACGCATCCAGGCCGCCGTTGCGGGGTTGGTGGCAATCATCCAGCTGAAGTTGAAAGGCGTGGCCACCAGCGCAATCACGCTGGCCACGGCCGACACGCTGACCGACAGCGCGGTGTTGCCGCGCCCCAGATGGGTGATCACATTGCTCAGGCTGCCGCCGGGACAGGCCGCGACCAGGATCATCGCCGCTTCTATATTGGGCGGCAGGTCCAGCAGCAGGGTGGCGGCCCAGGTGCCGACCGGCAGCAGGATGAACTGCGGAATCAGCCCGCAAATGACCGCGCGGGGCGTCTGTGCCACGCGCTTGAAGTCGTCTATTCGCAGCTCAAGGGCCACCGAAAAAACCATGGTCGCGAGGACCAGCGTCAGGATCAGTTGTTGTGTTGTCATGTACTTTCCTTGCGCTTTGAGGGTAAACCGGACAAAGCTCCGTAAAATCAAGGGTTTTCGCGGGTTCAGGCCTGCCTCGTCTTTCCATTCTGGCCCTGCACCGCCGCACACCCTATTTATGTTGACCTTTCAGCAAATCATCTTGAAGCTCCAGTCCTACTGGGACGCGCAGGGCTGCGCACTTTTGCAGCCTTACGACATGGAAGTCGGCGCCGGCACCTCCCATACGGCCACGTTTTTGCGCGCACTGGGCCCCGAGCCCTGGAAAGCCGCTTATGTGCAGCCCAGCCGCCGCCCGAAAGACGGCCGTTACGGCGAGAACCCGAACCGCCTGCAGCACTACTACCAGTACCAGGTGGTGCTCAAACCGGCGCCAGCCAACATCCTGGAGCTGTATCTCGGTTCGCTGGAGGCGTTGGGCTTCGATCTGAAAAAGAACGACATCCGTTTTGTGGAAGACGACTGGGAGAATCCGACGCTGGGCGCCTGGGGCCTGGGCTGGGAAGTCTGGCTCAACGGCATGGAAGTCACGCAGTTCACCTATTTTCAGCAGGTCGGCGGCATCGACTGCAAACCCATCACCGGCGAGATCACCTACGGCCTGGAACGCCTGGCCATGTATCTCCAGGGCGTGGACAATGTCTACAACCTCACCTGGACGGACGGCCTCAGTTACGGCGACGTCTACAAGCAGAACGAGGTCGAGCAATCGACCTACAACTTCGAGCACAGCGACGCCGACTTCTTGTTCACCGCTTTCACCGCGCACGAAAAACAGGCCAAACACCTGATCGACGTGCAGCTCGCCTTGCCGGCGTATGAGCAGGTGCTCAAGGCCGCCCACAGCTTCAACCTGCTGGACGCGCGCGGCGCCATCAGCGTGACGGAGCGCGCCGCCTACATCGGCCGCATCCGCAACCTGGCGCGCGCCGTGGCGCAAAGTTATTACGAAAGCCGCGAGCGCCTGGGCTTCCCGATGGCGCCGCGCGAGTGGGTGGACCAGATGACGAAGAAGGCCGCATAAAAATGACAACGAAGAACCTTCTGCTTGAACTGTTTGTGGAAGAGCTGCCGCCCAAGGCGCTCAAGAAACTTGGCGACGCGTTTGCCGGTGTGTTGTTCGAGCAGCTCAAGGCCCAGGGCCTGACGGCTGCGGACTCGGCGCTGACCTCGTTCGCTTCGCCACGCCGCCTGGCCGCGCATGTCACTGCCGTTGCCGCGCAAGGCGCCGACAAGGCTGTGTCGCAAAAACTGATGCCGGTGTCTGTGGGGCTGGACGCATCCGGCAATGCCACGCCCGCGTTGCTTAAAAAGCTGCAGGCACTTGGCGCCGACGTATCGGCCGTAGCCGGCCTCAAGCGGGCGCCCGACGGCAAGGCCGAGGCGCTGTTTTACGACAGCACGGTCAAGGGGGCGACGCTGGTCGAAGGCCTGCAGAAAGCCTTGCTGGAGGCGATTGCCAAGTTGCCCATTCCCAAGGTCATGACCTACCAGTTGGCCGACGGCTGGAGCGATGTGAAATTTGTGCGTCCCGCCCACGGTCTGGTCGCCCTGCACGGCAGCGAGGTGGTTGCCATCGAGGCGCTGGGCCTGAAGGCAGGCAACAGCACCCACGGCCACCGCTTTGAAGCGGCGGTCGATCCTGTCGTCCTGAAGGACGCCGACAGTTATGCCGTCACCCTGAAAAAAGACGGCGCAGTGATCGCGAGTTTTGCCGAGCGCAAGGCAGAGATTGAACAACAACTGGCCGCAGCGGCCGCCAAGGTCGGCGGCGACGTGAAAGCGATCGACGATGACGCGCTGCTCGACGAAGTGACCGCGCTGGTCGAACGGCCCAACGTGCTGGTCTGTGAGTTCGAGAAAGAGTTTCTCGACGTGCCGCAGGAATGCCTGATCCTCACCATGAAGGCGAATCAGAAATACTTTCCACTGCTCGAAGCCTCGGGCAAGCTCAGCAACAAGTTTCTGGTGGTCAGCAACATCAGCCCGGCGGATGCGAGCGCCGTTGTCCAGGGCAACGAACGCGTGGTGCGCCCGCGCCTGGCCGATGCCAAGTTCTTCTTTGACCAGGATCGCAAGAAAACCCTGGCCTCGCGCGTGGCGGGCCTGGACAAGGTGGTTTATCACAACAAGTTGGGCACTTTGGGCGAGCGCGTGGGACGCGTTGGCGATATCGCATACGAGATCGGTATGAAGCTGGCCGCGGTCGAAGGAGATTCAGGGCTTGCCATTCATGCTCAACGTGCAGCGCAACTTGCCAAGGCGGACCTCGTCACCGATATGGTGGGCGAATTTCCGGAACTGCAAGGCACGATGGGCCGTTACTACGCGATCAATGATGGTGTTTCAGAAGACATTGCTAATGCTATTGAAGACCATTACAAACCTCGCTTTGCCGGGGACGCGCTGCCGCGCAACGACGTGGGCGTGGTCGTTGCCATTGCTGACAAACTTGAAACATTGGTGGGCATGTTTGGAATTGGCAATTTGCCGACAGGCGACAAAGACCCGTTTGCGTTGCGCCGCCATGCACTTGGCATCATTCGTATGCTGGAAGAAAAAGTACTGCCAGTTTCTATTTTTGATTTGGTGCAAAAAGCGAGTGATAGATTCCCCATTGGCATGTTCGTGGGAGACAAAGACGGACAGCGTTCTTCCAATCAATTGGCAGCACTGAGGTCGTTTTTCTTTGATCGGTATGCGGTGGTGCTGAAGGAACGCGGACACAGCCCGCAAGAGATAGAGGCTGTATTTGCCTCTGGAAACGTTGAAGCTGAAACACTACAGAACGTAGCCAAGCGCCTGGCCGCCGTGCGCGCCTTCGCGGCCCTGCCCGAAGCGCCCGCGCTGGCCGCCGCCAACAAACGCATCAGCAACATCCTCAAGAAAACCGACGGCGTTGACGCCCACGTGAGCGAACTGCTGTTGCAGGAGCCTGCCGAAAAAGCCCTGCATGCCGCGATGCAGCAGGTGGCGCCGCAGGCCAGTGCGCAGTTCGAGGCCGGCGACTACGCCGCTTCGTTGCAAACGCTGGCCGCGCTGCGCGCGCCGGTCGATGCTTTTTTTGAGGGTGTGATGGTTAATGCCGAACAGGCGGATCTGCGGCTTAACCGCCTCGGCCTGCTCGCCACGCTGCACCAGGCCATGAACCGGGTGGCCGACCTGTCCCGACTCGCGACCTGATAAAACCGTGACCATGAAACTTGTCATCCTCGACCGCGACGGCACCATCAACAGCGACAGCGACGACTTCGTCAAGACGCCTGACGAATGGCTGCCGCTGCCGGGTGCGCTGGAGGCGATTGCGAGGCTCACGCACGCGGGCTGGCATGTGGTGATCGCGTCCAACCAGTCGGGGCTGGGCCGCGGCCTGTTCGACGTGGCCTCGCTCAACGCCATGCACGCCAAGATGCACAAGTTGCTGGCTGCGCAGGGCGGGCGCATCGACGCGGTGTTTTATTGCCCGCACAGCCCCGAAGAAAGCTGCACCTGCCGCAAGCCGCTGCCCGGTCTGTTCGAGCAGATCGGCGCGCGTTTCGGCGTGCCGCTCAAGGGTGTGCCGACGGCCGGCGATTCGGTGCGCGACCTGCTGGCCGGCGCTGCTGCAGGCTGCGAGCCGCACCTGGTGCTGACCGGCAAGTCGGCATCCTACAAAGAGGGCGGGCAGCCCGAGGGGCTGCCTGAAGGCACGCGCCTGCACGCCGATCTGGGCGCCTTCGTGGAGTTCGTCCTGAACCGGGGCGCAGCCGCCTGATGCTATAAAAATAGTAGCTGCTTGTCCGCGTTGGACAAGGGCCAGAGCCTTAAAACATATAAAACCGATTGAGAAGATATGCCATGCCCCTGATCCGTTCCATCCTGCATCTTTTGTGGATGACCGTCACGGTGATTCCGTGGGCCATTGCTGTGCTGATTTTTTCGATGTTCGGCACCAGCACCCAGATTTACTGGATGTGCGCCGGCTGGCTGCGCGTGGCCGTCAGCGGCGGCACCGTGATCCTCGGCATCAAGAACCGCGTGACCGGCATGGAAAACCTGCCGACCGGCGAGACCAGCGCCGCCGTGCTGCTGCTCAAGCACCAGAGCACCTGGGAGACGTTTTCGATGCCGACCTTGATGCCGCACCCGCTGGCCTATGTGTTCAAAAAAGAGCTGCTCTACGTGCCGTTTTTCGGCTGGGCCATGGCCCGCATGGACATGATCCACATCGACCGCAGCCAGCGCGCGCAGGCCTTCAACAAGGTGGTCGAGCAGGGCCGCCGCCTCATGAGCCAGGGCGTCTGGGTCATCATGTTTCCCGAGGGCACGCGCATAGAGCGCGGCCAGCAGGGCGTCTACAAAACCGGCGGCACGCGGCTGGCGATCGAGACCGGCGCGCCGGTGATCCCGATTGCCGTGACCTCGGCCAAATGCTGGCCGCGCAAGGCCTTCATCAAGAAACCTGGCATCGTCGACATCTCGATTGGCAAGCCGATCAGCAGTGTGGGCCGCAAGCCCGAGGAGCTGATGCAGGAAGTCCAGACCTGGATAGAAGCTGAAATGCGCCGGCTGGACCCCGAGGCCTATCCGGAGACCGCTGGCGTCAAGGTTTGAGAGCCAGGCGGCGGCGCTAAACTGCCATGATGCAAAGGCTTCTGCAGTTCACGCTTGACCTGTTTGGCACGGAGATCCCCGCGCCGGCGCCTGCGCAGCCCCGCAAGCGCCGAAAACCCCAGGCAAATCGGCCTTCAGCCCCCGCTGCACCTGAAAAACCTGCTATTGAATCAGTAGCAGATGTTGGCCCGGTGGACATGCGCCCGGCGCAGACCCTGACGCAGGTGCTGGCGCCCGCCACTTACCGCCACCCGGCTGCCACGCGCGAGGCGCTGCTGGGCGACGCGGTGGTGGCTTACCAGTTCCGGCGTGGCAAGCGCCGCACCATCGGCTTTTCGGTCGGTGCAGAGGGGCTGGTCGTCAGCGCACCCAAATGGGTGCCGTTGTATGAAATCGACAAAGCCGTGCAGGAAAAAACCGGCTGGATCGTTGCCAAATTGCAGGAGACCCGCGCGCGGCACGACCGGCTGGAAGCTGCCCGCATCGAGTGGCGCGACGGCGCCACGCTGCCTTTTCTTGGCGAGACCGTGACGCTGGTGATCGACCCGCGCCACGCCTTCGGCGGCATCGGCGGAGAACTCAAGATCGCTGTTGCCGGCGATCCCGCCGCCGCGCACAAAACCCTGCACATCGGCCTGGCGCACGATGCCACGGCCGAGCAGATACGCGACTCGGTGCAAGCCTGGTTGATGCGGCAGGCCAAACAAATCTTTACCGAGCGCCTGAACCACTTTGCGCCGCATTTGGGCGTGCAATGGCGCAAACTCAGCCTGAGCAGCGCGGGCACCCGATGGGGTAGCGCCAGCGCCGACGGGGCGATACGGCTGAACTGGCGGCTGATTCATTTCAAGCTGTCGGTGATCGACTATGTGGTGGTCCATGAGCTGAGCCACTTGCGGGTGATGGACCACAGCCCCCGCTTCTGGGACACAGTGCGCACCGTGGTGCCCGACTATGCCGAATTGCGCAGCCAGTTGAAGGATGAAACGGTGCCGCGCTGGTGACGGAGAGTGCAGGTTTTGGGCTTGATCAAGACGCCCGAAAAGGTTTTAAGCAAAACTACGGCTGGACAAGTTTGTTAACTTCTGTAATATGACAAAGCTGATGAAATTGACAATAATTGACGCAGAGAGCCCACAGAGAATAAACAGCGCATTGAAGGTCTTATGAACGACAACCCAATTCTTGTAGTTGAAGACAACCCTGACCACCTGGAGTTGACGGTGCTGACGCTGCAGGAGCAGGGCGCGGACACCGCCATCGTCACGGCGCGTGACGGTGCCGAAGCGCTCGACTACCTGTTTGGTCACGGGGCGCATGCAGGGCGCGATACCCACAAACAGCCGGCCTTCATCCTGCTGGACATGAAGCTGCCCAAGCTGTCGGGGCTGGACGTTCTGCGCAGCGTGCGCGCCAACCCGCTCACGGCGCTGGTGCCGGTGGTCATGCTGACCTCGTCGAGCGAGCAGTCCGACATCATTGCCTGTTATCAAAGCGGCGCCAACGGGTTTGTCCGCAAGCCCATTGATTTTGGCGACTTCACCGAAAAATTAAGCCGCCTGCAGCACTACTGGCTCCACGTCAACGAGTCCATCGCGACGGTTTGAGCTTCATCGCCAGCCGGCCCTGCGCGGGACGGGGCTTTCTTTGTTTGCCTGATTGCCCGGTGACTTACAGTCGGGTCCATCAACATAGCTGAAAGCACCATGAAGGCCAGGATCAGTTTGCGCGCGCGTATTGTCATGCTGGTGGTCGTGGCGATTGTTCCGCTGTTCGGCATCTCCATCATCACGACGCTGCACAGCGCCGACGCCGAGGTGGAACGCGCCAAGGACGATCTCCGCTTCGCCGCTTCGCTGGCCGCAGCCAGCCAGGAGCGGGTGGCGGACTCCGCGCGCCAGGTCTTGACGCTCATCGCGTCCCTGCCGGATATCCAGGAAGCTGGCAGCATCGACTGCGACCGCTATTTTTCACGCCTGTCCCGGCAACTTCCGGAGTATGCCAACCTGGGCCTGATCGGGCTCGACGGCCAGACCCGCTGTCACGCCCTGGGCAGCGACAGGAAGGTCTATCTGGGCGACCGGGCCTACTTTCAGGACGCCCTTGAACTGCGCCGTTTTGTGGTGGGTACCTATGCGATGGGCCGGCTGGCGAACAAATCTGTACTGACGTTCGCCCTGCCAGTGATCGACGCCGCAGACAAGATCACCGGGGTGGTGTTTGCCTCGTTTGACCTCGCTGAGATGGCCCGGCTGATTGGCGGCGTGCAACTGCCGACCGGCGCGGCCCTGGGCATCCAGGACCGCGAGGGCCGTTTGCTGGCGGGCAAGCCGAAACTTCCCATTGAAGTGGGCGACTTGGTGCGAAGCCCGGTATTGCAGGAGGCCGTGAAGAGCCTGAGCACCGGCGTTCGCGAAGGCCGGGACGGTGCGGGCAAGGACCGCTTGTGGGCTTTCATGCCCAGCAGTCCACGCATCGAGGCCTCGGTTTTTGTGTCTGTGAGCATGGACCGCAACCTGATTGTGGGACCGGGCCAAAGACAGCTCTGGCTGGAACTGGCCGTATTGGCGCTGGTCGCGTTTCTGGGCGCTTGGGTGGCCTGGATGATAGGCGGCGCGGCCATTGTGGGGCCGACGCGCCAGATCCTCGATGCGACGCATCAACTGGAAGAAGGCCATCTCAATGTCCGCATTCCGCTTCGCCAGAACAAGCTCCAGGGGGAATTTTCGAGGATTGCGGCAGGCTTCAACCTGATGGCCGATTCGCTTGAGCAGCGTGAACGGGATGTGGAAAACGAGTTGGCCCGCAGCCGTCAGGCCTACGCGACGCTTGAGCTGACAGTCAACAGCATGCAGGAAGGCCTGTTGGCGATTGACACCACCGGACGGCCGCTGCTGATCAACGAAACGGCTTCCAGGCTGTTTGCCATCGACGAAATGTCCATGGTCCTGTCCCCACGCTGGCCAGAGCGGCAAGGCCTTTTTGTACCGGGCACGCAGACGCTGTTCAGCTTCGAGCAGCTCCCCCTGTTCAGGGCCTTGCAGGGCGACAGCGGTGGTCCCCTGCACATCCTCGTGGGCAAGCAGGGCGAAGCCGAGGGGCGCTTGATCAGTTGCAGCTACCGGCCCATGCGCGGCCCTGATGGCATCGTCGGCGCCTTGATGGTGTTCAGCGACATCACGCACGTCGAGCGGCTGCAGATGGAGCAGACACGCAGCTACGACCAACTGCGTGAAGTCCAGCGCAAGCTGCTCAATGCCCAGCGCCTCGGGCGCATCGGTAACTGGGAGCTGGACATGACAACCGGCCTGCTCTGGTGGTCCGATGAGGTGTATGCGCTCTACGGGCTGGCGCGCGAAGCGTTCGACGGCAGGCCCGACACCGTGCTGGGCCTGGTCCATGTGGACGATCGCGCCGAATACGGGCGTCTGCGCGAAGAGGCCGTGCGGGATGGCCTGCCGCTTGACGTTGAATACCGCATCGTCACGCCGGAGGGTCAGACGCGCTGGATCCACCAGATTGGCGAGCCGCACAGCGACAGTGCGGGTGCGGGCAAGTTGCGGGCCGGGGTGGTGCAGGACGTCACGACGCGAAAACTTGCGCAGCAGGCGGCCGCGCGAACCACGGCGATGCTCAGGCGAACCGGTGACATGGCAAAAATCGGCGGCTGGGAAGTCCTGCTCGACGGCATGCAGCCGGTCTGGTCGGAGCAGGTCTACCGGATCTATGAGCTGGAGCCGGGCGCTCCGCTCAGCGTGGAGCAGGCCATGGCCTGTTACGCCCCCGAAGCGCAACCTGCCCTGCAGGCGGCTGCCCGCGCCGCCGCCGAACACGGCACCCCCTGGGACCTGGAGCTGCCGCTGGTGACCATGAAAGGACGGCCGATCTGGGTGCGCACCCAGGGGCTCGCACTGAGGCAGGACGGCAAGGTCGTGCGCGTCGTGGGCGCACTCCAGGACATCACCGAAAAACACGAATCCCAGGAACAGCTTCGGCTGCTGGGAACCAGCATTTCCCGCTTGAATGACATTGTGGTGATCACCGAGACCAGCCCGCTCGACGCGCCGGGTCCGCGCATCGTGTTTGTCAACGATGCGTTTGTGCGCCGAACCGGATACAGCCGTGAGGAAGTATTGGGCTGGTCGCCGCGTTTCCTGCAAGGGCCGAAAACGCAACGTGCCGAACTCGACCGCATCGGCGCGGCGCTCAGGCAGATGAAGCCGGTACGCGCAGAGCTGATCAATTACAAAAAAAATGGCGAGGAGTTCTGGCTCGATCTGGACATAGTCCCCATCGCAGACGGCACGGGCCAGTTCACGCACTTCGTGGCGGTCGAGCGCGACATCACCCGGCGCAAGCTGTCCGAGCAGGCGCTGATCAACAGCGAGCAGCGTTACGCTGCGCTTTTCGAGTCTGCACCGGTGGCGATGTGGATTGTGGACATCGAGACGTTGGGATTTTTGGCTGTCAACGAAGCCGCCCTCGGCAACTATGGCTACAGCCGCGACGAGTTTTTGCGTCTGGCGATCTCCGACATCCTGGCGCCCGTGGAGCGGGCGGATCTGCAGCAGCATATTGCCAAAGCCAGTTCGGGCGCGGTGCATCGCTGGCAGCATGTGGACAGTGAGGGGCGGGAGTTTCCGGTGGAGACTTTCTCGCGCGCCATCACCTACATGGAGCAGCCGGCACGCTTTGTGGTGGCCGTCAATGTCGCCGCCCAGGTCAAGGCCGAAAGCGAAGTGCAAGCCTACCTGTTCACGCTGCAGCGCGCCGCCGACGCGACCCAGGCCATCACCAGCCGGCGCACGCTGGATGCCACTTTGCAGGAAACCGTGGACCAGGCCAGGGCCGTCGTTGGTGCGCACCAGGCGGTGGTCAGTCTGGTGGCCCGGGGCGAGTCGGCGCTGGCGATGAACGCCGTGTCCTTCTCGGACAAATATGCCAATTGCCGTGACTTTGTCGGCCAGTCGCATGGCAGCGGCATCACCTCCATCGTCTGTGAAACCAACAGCCCGGTGCGGCTGACCCAGGAGGAGCTGGAGGCGCACCCGCGCTGGCGCGAGTTTGCCGGCGACAGTGCGCAGGCCCCGGCCATCCGGGGCTGGCTGGCCGTGCCCTTGACCGGGCGCCATGGCGAGAATGTCGGACTGCTGCAGCTCACCGACAAATACGAGGGGGAGTTCACTTTGCAGGACCAGTTTGTGGCGGTCGAGATCGCCCAGCTCGCTTCCATCGCCATTGAAAACGCCAGGTTGTTCGAGCAGGTGCACCAGCTCAACCTCGGGCTGGAAGAAAAAGTCGCCGAGCGCACCGCCGCCCTGGCGCGGCAGGAGGCCTTGTTCCGGGTGCTGGCCGAGCAGGCGCCGCAGGTTATCTGGAACGCGGAACCCGAAGGCCGCGTGACCTATGCCAACCGCAAATGGTATGAATTGATGGGCGGCACGCCCGCTGACTGGATGGGTCACAGGTGGCTGGCCGCCGTTCATCCCGATGACCTCGACGACATGTCCGCCAACTGGCGGGCCGCACGCGAGACCCGCACGCCCTTCGCCGGATTGCGCCGCATGCTTGCCCGGGATGGCACCTATCACACCATGTCTTACCGGGCGTCCCCCGTGTTTGATGACAAGGGCGAGGTGTTGTTCTGGGTCGGTATCGATGCGGACGTGACCGAGATCAAGGCGATTGAGACCGCCTTGCGCCTGTCCAACCAGGAACTCGAGGCTTTTTCTTATTCCGTCTCGCATGACCTGCGCTCACCGCTGAACACGGTGGACGGTTTCAGCCGCCTGCTGGCCAAACAGCTCGACACCAGCGGCAGCAACGAAAAAGTGCAGCACTACCTGTCGCGTATCCAGGCCGGCGTCGCGCAGATGGGGCGCCTGATCGAGGACCTGCTGTCCCTCGCGCAGGTTTCACGCATGCAATTGCGTGACGAAGTTGTGGACCTGAGCGCACTTGCGCGCGAGATCGCCGAAGAATGCCGGGGGCGCAACCCCGAGCGCGTGGCGGACATCAGCATTGAAAACGGCTTGCAGGCGCGTGGCGACGGGCGCCTGTTGCGCGTGGTGATGGAAAACCTGCTTGGCAACGCCTGGAAATTTACCTCCCAGCGTCCACAAGCCGTGATCAAGGTGGGTCACGCCACAGATGCCGCCGGTGTGCCGACCTTTTTTGTCCAGGACAACGGCGCCGGCTTTGACATGGCGTATGCGGACAAACTCTTCAATACCTTTCAGCGGCTGCACGCGGTCAGCGAGTTCCCCGGCACCGGCGTGGGTTTGGCAACGGTCAGCCGGGTCATCGGACGCCATCGCGGCCGGGTGTGGGCCGAGTCCGTGACGGGCAAAGGCGCGACCTTCTATTTCACCTTGCCCGCTGTCCTGCCGCTGGCTTGACGTCAGAGCACACGTACACCAGGTACAACGAGATAAATTGATGAAAATCAATTCGTTTGATTTAATTCGCCAAATCTATTAAATTGCAATTACTATCTTTTTTGGGTTATTTCTATGCCGCGTGAACCCCAGACTTTTGAGAGCGCCATCACGGCCAATGATTTTTCCAGCGATGACTACTGCGGCACCACCTATGCCGCGAAGCTGCTGGGCCTGTCGGTCGCTACCGTGCAGTCGCTGGTTGAAAAGGGCGAAATTGAAGCCTGGAAAACACTGGGCGGCCACCGCCGGCTGTCACTGCGGGCCATCAACGCCTACCTGCAGAAAAACAGCCCGCAACTGGCGCCCGCAGACACCGATCCGCGCAGCCGCTTGAGTGTGCTGGTGGTGGAAGACGACGAAGACGCGCGCGACCTCTACAAGGCCCATTTCGAGGAGTGGGACATGGCGGTGGACTGCAGCTTCATGCCCTCTGCGCTCGAAGCCCTGATGGACATTGCCACCATGCGGCCGGACCTGCTGATCACGGACCTGAACATGCCCGGTGTCGACGGCATGGAGATGTTGCGCGCGCTCAAGCGCAACCAGCAACTGGTGGCCATGCAGATCCTGGTGATCAGCGGCCTGACCCAGCAAGCCGTGGCAGAGCGCGGCGGACTTCCACCCAACTCGTATTACCTGGAAAAGCCCATCAACTTCGACTGGCTGCACGGCTACGTGACCGCCCTGCTGGTGGCCAACCGAAAGTGGCGCTAAAACGCTAGGGCTCGGGAAAAGCGGCTACCGTGCAGTCCCCACTGGCCGTGCTCAGCGCGTGGCTGCAGGCGCTGCGGTCCCGGCCTGCCTGGGGTGACACGCTTGCCGCCGGCGGCGAAGCAGTCGATGGCAAGGGGTTTCAGGCCAGTCTGGAGCTGGCCACCCAGGGCATCATCGTGCTTGACGCCCGCTGGCGCATTGTTGCGCTCAACAGCCCTGCGCAGGCGCTGATTCACTCGTCCGGCGCCAGCCTTCCCGGCGTGGAGTTCTGGGAAGCCGTGCCGGATCTGGTTGCGCAAACCCACCGCAGCGATGCGGAGCAGGCCTTGCGAGACGGCTTTGCGCATGTTTTTGTAGTCCACGATGCGTTCGAAGACCAGTGGATCGAGTACAGCCTCCGGCCGCATGATGGCGGCGCCGTGGTCAACCTGCGCGATGTCAGTGACACCCGCCAGGCTTTGCTGCTGCTGCAGGGCAGCGAGTTGTGCAACCGCAGTCTTTTTGACGGCAACACCCAGGCCATGTGGCTGCTGGATACCGACTCCCGCCAGGTTCTGGCGATCAACAAGGCCGCGGCTGCTTTTTACGGCCTGCCGGGTGACACCGCAGCCATGCCGCAGGTCGAGACCTTTTTTCCGGAAGGCGAAGCGGAGCCCTGGCTGAGCAGCCTGCCTGCCGGTGACTTCCAGCAGCAGATGCGGGTCTGCACCCAGCGCAGGATCAATGGTGAGCTGGTGCTGGTGGAGCTGGCTTGCAGCAGCGTGTTGTGGTTTGAGCGGCCAGCCGCGCTGGTCAGCGTGGTGGACGTGGGGGCGCGGCATTTTGCCGACATTGAGTTGTACCAGCTCAATGAAACGCTGGAGCAGCGCCTCGCGCGCCAGGCGGTCGAACTGCAGGAGAGCCGCCAGGAAACCGCCACCTTCACCCACGCGATGTCGGACGACCTCAAGGCGCAGCTGCATGTGGTCAGCGGCTTTGCCGCCACGCTGGCTGAACGGTATTCGGCTGCGCTCGACGAGCAGGGCCGGCACTATCTGTCGCGCATCCGGGCCAGCGCCCGCCAGCTGGCCAAACTGTTCGACGATCTGCGCACGCTCGCCCATTTGCCAGCGGTGGCGATCAGCCCGCAACCGGTGGACCTGGCGCCGATGTGCCTTCGGCTGATCGACGACTGGCGCAAGCGGGAGCCGCAGCGCCAGCTGGTGCTTGAGATACCGCAGACGCTGCCGGTGTTCGGCGACAGGAATTTGCTGCTGACGGCAGTCAACTGCTTGCTCGACAACGCCTGGAAGTTCACCGGCAGAAAGCAGCAGGGATGGATCCAGGTCGCGCTGCTGCCGGGCGCCTCCCCCCGCGAGAGCGTACTGGTGGTGGCAGACAACGGGGCCGGTTTCGACGCGGCTTATGCCGACAAATTGTTCACCGCGTTTGAGCGCCTGCATTCGTCCGCTGATTTTCCGGGGGGCGGCCTTGGCCTGGCGATTGTCAAACGGGTGGCCGAGCGCCACGGTGGCGCGGTCTGGGCCACCACGGCAGATAACGGCGGCGCCAGCTTTTTCATGTCGCTCCCGGACGCGCCGGTCGCGCCCCTTCAGGATCAGGCGGGATAAAACCGGTAAATGCCGTCGCCGTCCAACTGGCGCCGCAGCTTGCCGTCAAACCACAGCGTATGCAGGTGGGCCACGGCCTCACCCATGGCAAACGTGGTCTGGTGCAGGTCCAGCGGGCGCTTGAACATCACTGGCAGGATGTCTGCGCCGCTGCAGGGGCTGGCGGTGCAGGCGTCCATGACTTCGGCCAACCGGTCGCGGTGGTGTTCATGCAACTGGTCAATCCGTGTGTGCAGACCCCGAAAAGGCTTGCCGTGGGACGGCAGCACCAGCGTGCCTGCATCCAGGGCCTTGAACCTGGCTATCGACTGCAGGAACAGCGTCAGCGGGTTGGACTCGGGCTCCACGTCGTAGACGCTGATGTTGGTCGAGATGCGCGGCAGCACCATGTCGCCGCTGATCAGCAGGTGGTCTTGTGCAGAGGACAAGGCAATGTGTTCCGGCGCGTGGCCATAGCCGCTGATGCAGGTCCAGTCGCGCCCGCCTATGCGGATCACCTGCCCGTCCATCATGCGGTGAAAGCTGCTGGGGACGGCCGGCACCAGGCCGGGGTAGTAGTTGCTGCGGCCGCGAATCTGCGCGAGGTAGTCGGCGTTGGTCAGGCCGTGCGAGGCAAAAAAAGCGGCTGAATTTTCACCGCCGAAACCGGTGCTGCCGATGATGCTGAGGCTGGCCGTGTTGTAGTCGGTGGCGCTGATCCACAGGGGCGCTTTCCAGCGTTCGCACAGCCAGTGCGCCAGCCCGAGGTGGTCGGGATGCATGTGGGTCACGATGACGCGCAGGATGGGCAGGCCATCAAGCTCGCCGGCAAAAATCTGCTCCCACTGCGCTTTCGCTTCGTCACGGCTGACGCAGCAGTCGACCACGGTCCAGCCGGCTTGCCCTTCGATCTCGTCCCTCAGCAGCCACAGGTTGATGTGGTCCAGCGCAAACGGCAGACCCATGCGTATCCATTTGACGCCGTGCGCCACCTCCAGCGTGCCGCCGGCAGCCGGCAAAGCGTCGCCCCAAGGGTAGAGAAGTTGCGCTTCCTGTGCATTCATCTTGTAAGATCGCCTGTCGGTTGACGTTTACGTTAACGTAAACTAAGACCCCATTACACCTGATTTAAGGTCCGGTCTCTCCAAGTTCCTGTCACCCGGGTTTCACACACATGGCAAGCACCACCTATTCCATCAGCGACCTCGCCAAAGAGTTTGACCTGACCACGCGTGCGATCCGCTTTTACGAGGACATGGGCCTGCTGCAGCCGCAGCGCGAGGGCCCGGGGGGGCGCAGCCGCGTGTACACCGCCCGCGACCGCACCCGGCTCAAGCTGACCCTGCGCGCCAAGCGCCTGGGCCTGAGCCTGACCGAGGCGCGCGAAATCATCGACACCTACGACAGCCCGCGCGACACCGGGCCGCAACTGACCAAGTTCCTGGCGGTGCTGGCCCAGCACCGCAAGCAGCTCGAAGAGCAGATGGCCGACCTGCAGGCCAACCTGGAAGAGGTCAAGCTGCACGAGAAAGAAGCCCGCGCGCTGCTCGGCAAAACCCCTGGGGGCGCAGGCAAACCCAAGACGCGGAAATGACACATGGAAGCTTCTGAATTCAAACCCAAGGACGACGCCTACGCCACGCGCGTGCGTGACAGCTTTGCGCTGCAGGGCGCCATGGCCACCATTGGCGCTTCGCTGAGCGATATTGCTCCCGGCCGCGTGGTGATCGAGCTGCCCTGGGCCGCCGGCCTGACCCAGCAGCATGGCTTTTTGCATGCCGGCATGGTGGCGACGGCGCTGGACTCGGCCTGCGGTTACGCCGGCTTCACCTTGATGCCCGAGGGCGCCGGCGTCTTGACCATCGAATTCAAGATCAACCTGATGGCGCCGGCCAAAGGCCAGCGCTTTCGCATGGTCGGCCAGGTCATCAAGCCCGGCCGCACCATCACCGTCACCGAAGGCCGGGCCTACGCCATTGACGATGGCCGGGAAAAACTGATCGCCACCCTGGGCGCCACGCTGATGACCATCACCGGGCGCGACGACGTCAAGAACTGAACGCAAGGAGAATTTTGTGAACAACCTGCCCGGACTCAACTTCCAGCTCGGCGAAGACATCGACGCGTTGCGCGACGCCGTGCGCGAATTTGCGCAAGCTGAAATCGCACCACGCGCCAGCGAGATCGACCGTGACGACCAGTTCCCGATGGACCTCTGGCAAAAGATGGGGAGCCTTGGTGTGCTCGGCATCACCGTCAGCGAGGAATATGGCGGCGCCAACATGGGCTACCTCGCGCACATGATCGCGATGGAGGAAATCTCCCGGGCGTCGGCCTCGGTCGGCCTGAGCTACGGCGCGCACAGCAACCTGTGCGTGAACCAGATCAAGCGCAACGGCACCGAAGCCCAGCGCGCGAAATACCTGCCCAAGCTGATCAGCGGGGAGCATGTCGGCGCGCTGGCCATGAGCGAGCCGGGTGCCGGCAGCGATGTCATCAGCATGAAGCTCAAGGCCGAAGACAAGGGCGGCTACTACCTGCTCAACGGCAGCAAGATGTGGATCACCAACGGCCCCGACGCCGACACGCTGGTGGTGTATGCCAAGACCGAGCCCGAGCTCGGCGCGCGCGGCGTCACCGCTTTCCTGATCGAAAAAGGCATGAAGGGCTTTTCGGTGGCGCAAAAGCTCGACAAGCTGGGCATGCGCGGCTCCCACACCGGCGAGCTGGTCTTCAGCAACGTCGAGGTGCCAGCGCAAAACATCCTGGGCGGGCTCAACAGCGGCGCCAAGGTGTTGATGAGCGGCCTCGACTACGAGCGCGCAGTGCTGACCGGTGGGCCGCTGGGCATCATGCAGTCGGTCATGGACAACGTCATCCCTTACATCCACGACCGCAAACAGTTCGGCACCAGCATCGGCGAGTTCCAGTTGATCCAGGGCAAGGTCGCCGACATGTACACGGTGCTGCAAGCCGGCCGCTCCTTTGCCTACACGGTTGCCAAAAACCTCGACATGCTGGGCACCGAACACGTGCGCCAGGTGCGCAAGGACTGCGCCTCGGTCATTCTCTGGTGCGCCGAAAAAGCCACCTGGATGGCCGGCGAGGGCGTGCAGATTTACGGCGGCAACGGCTACATCAACGACTACCCGCTGGGCCGGCTCTGGCGCGACGCCAAGCTGTATGAAATCGGGGCCGGTACCAGCGAGATCCGCCGCATGCTGATAGGCCGGGAACTGTTTGCGGAGACGATGTGACTTGATGACCCTGTCATTGCGGGCTTGACCCGCAATCCATGTCGATGAACCAGGGATGGATGACCCCGGATCGAGTCCGGGGCAGGCTCCTCAAATCCGAATGACAGCCAAAGCAGGAGAAAATGGCACCATGACTTCTTCCAT
This sequence comes from Pseudomonadota bacterium, assembly GCA_040385775.1. Taxonomy (GTDB): domain Bacteria; phylum Pseudomonadota; class Gammaproteobacteria; order Burkholderiales; family Burkholderiaceae_C; genus Polaromonas. The sequence goes on along the minus strand of JAZKGR010000047.1, from coordinate 10,991 downwards.
TACAGATCTTTTCAGCCACAACCGCGCCTGGGCCGGGCAAATGGAGCGCGAGCGCCCCGGTTTCTTCACCAGCCTGGTCAAGCAGCAAAAGCCCAAATACATGTGGATTGGTTGCTCCGACAGCCGCGTGCCGGCGAATCAGATCACCGGCCTGGAGCCGGGTGAGGTGTTTGTGCACCGCAACGTCGCCAACATCGTGGTGCACTCCGACCTCAATGCGCTGTCGGCCATCCAGTTCGCGGTCGACATGCTCAAGGTCGAACACATCATGGTGGTCGGGCACTACGGCTGCGGCGGCGTGCAGGCCGCGCTTGACGGCGCGCGCATCGGCCTGGCCGACAACTGGATACGCCACATCCAGGACGTGCGGCACCGGCATCGCCAGCTGCTCGACAGCCTCTCGGATGGCGTGCGTGCGGACGCGCTGTGCGACCTCAATGTGATCGAGCAGGTGGTCAACGTCTGTGTCAGCACCGTCATGGTCGATGCCTGGGCCAAGGGCCAGAAGGTCAGCATCCACGGCTGGGCCTTTGGCGTGCACGATGGCCTGCTGCAGGACCTGAAGATGACGATTTCCGATCCGGCCGAGCTGGATGTCCTGTACCGTGCGGCGGTTGAACGTGTCTGGGATACACGCCGGGCCTCCTAGCCGCCAGCAAGCGCCATGTTCCCGCAGCGCCTCGACTCGCCGCTTGCCTACGACATCGCCAAGGCGATGATGGACGGCTTCAACCGGCACTACCAGCTGTTCCGCAGCGAGTCGGCCCGCGCCAAACACCGGTTCGAAACCGCCGACTGGCACGGCCAGCAGCGCGCGCAGCGTGAGCGCATCGAGTTTTACGACCTGCGCGTGCGCGAGGCCTCGATGCGGCTGGAGCGCGAGTTCAAGGCCGGCGAGCTGCCCATGGACGTCTGGCAGCAGATCAAGCTGCATTACATCGGCCTGCTGGTCAATCATCACCAGCCCGAGCTGGCCGAGACCTTTTTCAACTCGGTGACCACCAAGATCCTGCACCGCAGCTACTTCCAGAACGACTTCATCTTTGTGCGGCCCGCGGTCAGCACCGAATACATCGAAAACGACGAACCCGCGGCGCGGCCGACCTACCGCTCCTATTACCCGCAACGGGATACGCTACAGAACAGCCTGGTGGCGATAGTGCAGGACTTCGACCTGCGGCTCGAGTTTGAGGACCTGGAGCGCGACGTGGCGCATGTGGTGGAAGAACTCGGCGCGCGCATCGGCGAGGTCAAGCTGCGCGCCAACTTCCAGATCCAGGTCTTGTCCAGCCTGTTCTTCCGCAACAAGGGCGCCTACATCGTCGGCAAGCTGATCAACGGCTTCAACGAGCTGCCGTTTGCGCTGCCGCTGCTGCACAGCCAGCCGCCCGACGACGCGCCACAGGCTGCCACCGAAGGTATTTTTGGCCGGTCTACCCCCGGCAAGCTGGTGATCGACGCCATGCTGGTCGGCGAGGACGACCTGCTGATCCTGTTCAGTTTTGCGCGCGCCTACTTCATGGTGGATATCGGCATTCCCTCGGCCTATGTGCAGTTTTTGCGCAGCATGATGCCGCGCATGCCGCGCGCCGAAATCTACAACGCTCTGGGCCTGGCCAAGCAGGGCAAAACGCTGTTCTACCGCGACTTTTTGTTCCACCTGCGCCATTCGACCGACCGCTTCCGCATCGCGCCCGGCATCAAGGGCATGGTCATGCTGGTGTTCGACCTGCCGTCCTTTCCCTATGTGTTCAAGGTGATCAAGGATTTCTACCCGCCGCCCAAGGACACCACGCGCGAGCAGATCAAGGGCAAGTATTTGCTGGTCAAGCAGCATGACCGGGTCGGCCGCATGGCTGACACCCAGGAGTACAGCGAGGTGGCTTTTCCGCGCGACCGTTTTGACGACAGCCTGATCGCCGAGATCGAGAAGTTCGCGCCCAGCCAGCTCGAGATCAGCGACCGCGACGGCGATGGTCGGCAGGAAGTCATCATCAAGCACGTCTATATCGAGCGCCGCATGATCCCGCTCAACATCTACCTGCAGGAAGCGTTTGACGCTGGCGTGGAAGATGCGTTCGGCAAGAGCCAGATCGAGCGCGCCGTGGTCGAATACGGCAACGCCATCAAGGACATGGTCGCGGCCAACATCTTTCCCGGCGACATGCTGTTCAAGAACTTCGGCATCACGCGCCACGGCAAGGTGGTGTTCTACGACTACGACGAGATCGAATACATCACCGACTGCAACTTCCGCAAGGTGCCGACGCCGCGCAACGAGGAAGAAGAGATGAGCGGCGAGGTCTGGTATTCGGTCGGGCCGCGCGATGTGTTCCCCGAGACCTTCGCCCCCTTCCTGTTGGGAAACAGCGCGGTGCGCGAGGTCTTCATGAAGCACCATGCCGACCTGCTGGACGCCGCCTTCTGGCAAAGCCACAAGGAGCGCATCGCCGCCGGCCATGTCTACGACGTGTTTCCCTACGAGCAGGAGCGCCGCTTCGCGCGCAAGTATGCGGCGCAGGACGCCTGAGCATCCACCATCTATCCATCATCCATTTACAGGAGAAAACCATGTCTGCTTCCACCACCGATTCCATCGTCATCCTCGGCGCCGCCCGCACCCCCATGGGCGGCTTCCAGGGCGACTTTTCCAGCCTGTCGGCGCATGACCTGGGCGGCGCGGCCATCAAGGCCGCCATTGAGCGATCCGGCATCGCCCCGGAAAAAGTCGACGAAGTGCTGTTCGGCAACTGCCTGATGGCCGGCCAGGGCCAGGCGCCGGCGCGCCAGGCTGGCTTCAAGGGTGGTTTGCCCGCCAGCACCGGCGCGGTCACGCTGTCCAAGATGTGCGGCTCGGGCATGGAAGCCACGATGCTGGCGCACGACCAGCTGCTGGTCGGCAGCCGCGACGTGATGGTCGCCGGCGGCATGGAGAGCATGACCAACGCACCGCACCTGCTGCTCAAGGGCCGCAGCGGCGTGCGCATCGGCCACGACCGCATCTTTGACCACATGATGCTGGACGGCCTGGAAGACGCTTACGAGCCGGGCCGCGCGATGGGTACCTTCGGCGAGCAGTGCGCCGACAAATACAAGTTCACGCGTGAGGCGCAGGACGCTTTTGCCACCACCAGCGTGAACCGCGCCAAGGCCGCCACCGAGTCCGGTGCCTTCAAGGCCGAGATCGCGCCCGTCACCGTCAAGGGCCGCAGCGGCGAGACGGTGATTTCCATCGACGAAGGCCCGGGCAAGGTCAAGCTCGACAAGATCCCCACGCTGAAACCCGCATTCAAGAAAGACGGCACCATCACCGCCGCGTCGAGCTCATCGATCAACGATGGCGCGGCCGCACTGGTGCTGGCGCGCGCATCGACCGCCAAAGAGCTGGGCGCCAAGCCGCTCGCCCGCATCGTCGGCCACGCCACTTTTGCGCAAGAGCCCGAGTGGTTCACCACCGCGCCGGTCGGCGCCGTCAACAAGCTGCTCAAGAAAATCGGCTGGAGCGTGAAGGATGTAGACCTGTGGGAAGTCAACGAGGCCTTCGCCGTGGTGCCCATGGCCGCGATGAAGGAGCTGGGCATCAGCCACGACATCGTCAACGTCAATGGCGGCGCCTGCGCGCTGGGCCACCCGATCGGTGCCAGCGGCGCGCGCATCATCGTTACGCTGATCCATGCGCTGCAGGCGCGCGGCCTCAAAAAGGGTGTGGCCACCTTGTGCATCGGCGGCGGTGAAGGTACCGCGCTGGCGCTGGAATTGCTATAAATTCAGTAGCTGATTGCGCAATACTGGCGAGGGCTGGAGGCCAATTTGATGCATAACATCTGACATGACCACAGTGCTCGTCATCGGCGCGTCGCGCGGCATCGGCCTGGAGTTTGTCCGGCAATACCGCGAGGCCGGCGCACGCGTGATCGCCACCGCGCGCGACGCAGCGGGGCTGGAGCGCCTCAAGGCGCTGGGTGCGCAGGCGGTCGAACTGGATGTGGACGACGTATCCAGCGTCAGCGGCCTGGCCTGGCAGCTCGACGGCGAGAAGTTCGATGTCGCGCTGTATGTGGCCGGCGTGATGGCGGGTGGCAATGCGGGCGAACCGCCGGCTGCCGATGTGTTCGATCAGGTGATGCGCACCAACGTGCTGGCCCCCATGCGCGTGCTGCCGCAGCTGGCGGACGTGCTGGCGCCTGACGCCCGGCTGGTGGTCCTGTCGTCCCGGATGGGCTCGATAGGGCTGCGCGCCAATGGCAACAGCTGGCTGTACCGCGCCTCCAAGTCTGCCGTCAACTCTGTCGTCAAGGACATCTCGTTTGGCTTGCAGGGCAAAGCCATCTGCGTGGCGATGCACCCCGGTTGGGTCAAGACCGACATGGGTGGCGCTGGCGCCGATCTGGATGTCACGCAAAGCGTTTCAGATATGCGCACTACCGTAGCCAGCCTGCGCGCGGAACACAATGGCACTTTCATCAACCACGACGGCCAGGTTTTGGCCTGGTAGGACCTCTGATGCTTCTGACCCAAGACCAGGAAATGATCCGCGACGCGGTGCGCGACTTTGCGCAAACCGAACTCTGGCCCAACGCCGCGAAGTGGGACAAGGAGCACCACTTCCCTGTGGCCGCGCACAAAGGCCTGGCCGCGCTCGGCGCCTATGGCATCTGCGTGCCGGAAGAGTTTGGCGGCGCCAACCTCGACTACATGACGCTGGCGCTGGTGCTTGAAGAAATCGCCGCCGGTGACGGTGGCACCAGCACGGCGATTTCCGTCACGAATTGCCCGGTCAACGCCATCCTTTTGCGTTACGGCAATGCCGCGCAAAAGAAGCAGTGGCTCACACCGCTGGCGCAGGGTGAGATGCTCGGTGTGTTCTGCCTGACCGAGCCGCATGTGGGCAGCGACGCGTCCTCACTGCGCACCACGGCGGTGAAGGATGGCGACGGCTACGTGCTCAACGGCGTCAAGCAGTTCATCACCAGCGGCAAAAACGGCCACGCGGCGGTGGTCATCGCGGTCACCGACAAGGGTGCCGGCAAAAAAGGCCTGAGCGCCTTCATGGTGCCAACCGATGCGCCAGGCTACGTTGTTGCGCGGCTCGAAGACAAGCTGGGCCAGCACAGCAGCGACACCGCGCAGATCAACTTCGACAACTGCCGCATCCCGGCCGAGAATCTGATCGGCGCGGAAGGCGAGGGCTACAGGATTGCGCTCGGCGGCCTGGAAGGCGGGCGCATCGGTATCGCCGCGCAAAGCGTGGGCATGGCGCGCAGCGCGTTTGAGTTTGCCCTGCAGTATTCCAAAGAGCGGCAGAGCTTCGGCACCGCCATCTTCAACCACCAGGCGGTCGGTTTCCGGCTGGCTGACTGCGCGACCAAGCTCGAAGCCGCGCGCCAGCTGATCTGGCATGCGGCGAGCTTGCGTGACGCCGGCCTGCCCTGCCTGAAGGAAGCGGCGATGGCCAAACTCTTCGCCAGCGAGATGGCCGAAGAAGTCTGCAGCGCCGCCATCCAGACCCTGGGCGGTTACGGTTATGTCAGTGACTTTCCGGTGGAACGGATTTACCGCGATGTACGCGTCTGCCAGATTTACGAAGGCACCTCCGACGTGCAAAAGATCATCATCCAAAGAGCGCTGGCCTGAGAGCTTGTCATTGCGGACTCGATCCGCAATCCATGAAGGCTACCAGCGGCGGTAGTTCATGCCCATGGATACCGGGTCAAGCCCGGTATGACAAGACGCAGCCTAAACTTGTTATTCCCGTATTCCCACTCAGCAGGAGAACCCCATGCCCATCACCAAAGGATTCCGCGCCCTCGTTGACGAGGCGATGGCTGAGGTCAAAACCTACAGCGTTGCCGAGGCCAGGGCCAAAATGAACGACCCGCAGGTGCAGATCGTCGACATCCGCGATGTGCGCGAGCTGAGTGCCGGCACTGTGGTCGGCAGCTTTCACGCGCCGCGCGGCATGCTGGAGTTCTGGGTGGACCCGGCCTCGCCCTACTTCAAGCCGCTGTTTGCCGACGAAGGCAAAGAGTTTGTGCTGTTCTGCGGCGCCGGCTGGCGCAGTGCGCTGGCCGCCAAAACCCTGCAAGACATGGGCATGACCAATGTCGCCCACATCGACGGCGGTTATGCCGAATGGGTCAAGCAGGGCGCACCGACCGAAACGCTGGAAGAGCGCAAGGCGGCCAGGGCCAGCGGCTGCGGTTGATGCCGCTGCCGTCTCCTCCTTGCCCCTGCGGCCGCCTGAGCCCATCGAGCAAGCCGCTGAGCCTCGGGGTTTGCTGCGGCCGTTTCATCAACGACGTCGAACGCCCGCCCGCGCCCGATGCCGAGTCACTGATGCGCTCGCGTTACAGCGCCTTTGTGCTGGAGCGCGCCGACTACCTGCTCGCCACTTGGCATGCCAGCAAGCGCCCGCCGTCGATTGAGTTTGATCCCGGCGTGAAATGGCTGGGCCTCGACGTGCGGCAACACCGCCCGCTGGACGACACCCACGCCGAGGTTGAATTTGTCGCCCGGCAGAAAAGCCCGGGCAGCCCGGCGCTGCGCCTGCACGAGCGCAGCCGCTTCGTGCGCGAAGCCGCCCGTTGGTACTATGTAGACGGCGACCAACTGTGACTGTGAATCAAATCGACCTCCAGCCCTTGCCCGGTATGGGCGGGCGGCTCCTGAATTAATAGCAAAAGCCATGACCCTGAAATTTGATGCGGTGTTGTTTGACTGTGACGGCGTGCTGGTGGACAGTGAGCCGATCACCAACGGTGTGTTACGTGACATGCTCGAAGAGCAGGGCTGGAAGCTCAGCAATGAAGAATGCATGCGCCTGTTCATTGGCAAGGCGGTGAAGGATGAGGCCGCGCTGATCGAGGCCAACACCGGTCAGCCCGTCACCGAAGACTGGATGCAGCGCTTCCGCGAACGCCGCAACGAAGGCCTGGTGGCGCGCGTCACGCCGATACGCGGCGCGGTCGAAGCCGCGGCGGCCATCCACGCGCTGTACGAAGGCCGCATCGCCTGCGCCTCCGGCGCCGACCGCTTCAAGGTCGAGCTGCAGATGGACAAGTGCGGACTCATGCCCTACTTCACGGGCCGCATCTTCAGCGGTCACGAGATGCCGCGCTCCAAACCTTTCCCCGATGTCTATTTGGCGGCGGCGGCCGCGCTGGGTGTGGACCCCAAACGCTGCGCCGTGATCGAAGACACCGTCACGGGCGTGATGGCCGGCGTGGCGGCCGGCGCCACCGTGTTTGGCTACAGCCCGGCCGAGGCCGGCCACGACGCGCCGGCGGCCCTGCGCCAGGCCGGCGCCAGCTGGATCTTCACCGACATGAGGGAACTGGCCAGTCACCTCCGGTAAAACCCGGCCTCCACCGGGTTTTTCATCAAATCGGCCTCTAGCCCCCGACTGGCGGGAGGATATAGCTATTGAATTAATAGCGTTTGCCGCCCAGTCTGTCATCCCGGACACCGATCCGGGATCCATGCACGCTCTCAACGGGCGGTGGTTCGCAGCCATGGATGGCGGATCAGGTCCGCCACGACAGAGGGCAGGCGGCAAACCACACCCCCTGCAGCGCCAGGGCCCCCGTGCTAAGCTGCTTGTCCGACTTTTCCAACTCCCCCTGAGAGAACCCTATGCCCGGATTGCTGCCCAACGTTGACCCTGACGGTTTGCTCGAATTCTCGGTGGTCTACACCGACCGCGCGCTCAACCACATGTCCAAAAGCTTCCAGGGCGTGATGACCGACATCTCCAGCATCCTGAAGGAGGTCTACAACGCCCCTTCCGCCGTGCTGGTGCCCGGCAGCGGCACCTACGGCATGGAAGCCGTGGCCCGCCAGTTCGCCCACGGCAAACACGTGATGGTTATCCGCAACGGCTGGTTCAGCTACCGCTGGACGCAAATCTTCGACATGGGCAACATCCCTGCCTCGTCCACCGTGCTGAAAGCGCGCCAGACCGCCAAGGGTGCGCAAGCCCCGTGGGTTCCGGCCCCGATTGCTGAAGTGCAGGCCGCGATTGCCAAAGAAAAACCCGCCGTCGTGTTTGCCCCGCACGTGGAAACCGCCGCCGGCATGATCCTGCCCGACAACTACCTCAAGGCCGTGGCCGACGCCGTGCACGCCGTGGGCGGTTTGTTTGTGCTCGACTGCATTGCCTCCGGCGCCATGTGGGTCGACATGAAAGCCACCGGTGTCGATATCCTGATCTCGGCTCCGCAAAAAGGCTGGAGCAGCTCACCCTGCTGCGCCATGGTCATGCTCAGCGAACGCGCCCGCGCCGCCATCGACGGCACCACCAGCTCCAGTTTTGCCTGCGACCTGAAAAAGTGGCTGCAGATCATGGAAACGTACGAAAAAGGCGGCCACGCCTACCACGCGACCCTGCCCACCGACGCACTCACGCGCCTGCGCGCCGCCATGAAGGAAACCCAGGCCTACGGCTTCGCCAAAGTGCGTGACGAGCAGATCGCCCTGGGCGGCAAGGTCCGCAAGCTGTTTGAAAGCCGCGGCCTGCCCAGCGTGGCCGCCGAAGGTTTCAAGGCCCCCGGCGTCGTCGTCAGCTACACCACCGACCCCGAGATCCAGTCCAGCAAGAAGTTTCTGGCCGAAGGCCTGCAAACCGCCGCCGGTGTGCCGCTGCAGTGCGACGAGGGTGCAGACTTCATGACCTTCCGCATCGGCCTGTTCGGCCTGGAGAAGTGGCACAACGTGGACAAGACCGTGGCCAACCTGGCACAGGCGCTGGACCGCATTGGCATCACTGAAAAAGTCACTGAGGATGTGGCTGGCTGAAGGCGGCTTGCTGCAGTCCACAAAATGGCTTCCCGGGTGGAAGCCATTTTTCATGCGCGTGGCCTGAAATGTCATGTCGAAAAGCGCGCCACCGGTTCATCGTGTAGATGTAGCCCAATACATTGGGCCAACGCCAACTTAACGACGATCGGAATCTGCAGTGCTAGATAAAAAATAAGGAGAGGATTGCTATGAACGAAGCGTTTTTCATTCAAGACAATGTGATGGGGCGTCTTGGGGTAGTAGAGGCCAAAACTAATGTCCAGCCGAGCAAAGACCCCTCGGAAAAACTGCGTAATTTACACAGCGCTATAAAAATCATCAGAGCCAACCCTGCTGAATTCGATAGGAACTGCCAGACTAATATTGAATGGATCGGCAGTTCTTTCTCAGAAGCCTTGGCAACTTATGCGAGCTCCAACACACCAGTGGATGAGGTTGATGACATTTACTCGTTGGTCTATCGATTTGTCGTGGAGTTTGACTTATCGGTAAAAAATGACCTGTCAATGGAGCTTAGAAAATTCAAGACGTTCACCCACGAACACTATGAATTATTTAACGAGCAGGCTCAAGCGCAAATGAAGTTTGCAGTGCTGGAAATGCCCATTGCAATAATGAAGCAGCTTCTGGGTAGTGACGCGCTCCGAAATGTGAGGCACATGGAAAAGTACACTGGAGAAATTGAGAACAAGATCAAACGATGGGATGAAGGGCTAGCAGATTACGAGCGCAAAGCAAATATATTGAAGGAGTCGCTAAGTAGTTATGCTACGGGCTTCAATTTTGTAGGCCTTTATGAGGGGTTTGATCAACTCTCCACAGTCAAAGTTAAAGAGCTGGCGGCGCACAGAAAATGGCTGCTTTTGTTTGGGCTTCTAGCTGTTCTCCCAATTACTGCTGAATTTTTGATAGTAAGTTGGAATCTAGATCGAATAGTAGAAATGCGGTGGGCATTGCTGATTGGCGCTATTCCAATTCTTCCTTTGACTGTTCTGTTTGTTTATTTCTTTAGGATCGTGCTACGAAGTTTTGAAGGAACCAAATCTCAACTACTTCAGCTTGAACTTAGAAAGACACTTTGCAGATTTATTCAAAAGTACGCAGAGTATTCCAAAACGCTAAAAGAGAGCAATATTGACTCTCTGAACAAATTTGAAAGCATCATTTTTTCGGGGCTAGTGTCTAGCGAAGAAAAACTACCGGCTACTTTTGATGGTCTTGAACAATTGACGAATATGGTTAAAGCATTCCAAAGTAAATAGCCGCAAGGTCTCACGGCCGCGGTGCTGGAAAGTGAGTGGAAAGGTTAAGCCGCAGTCGATGCGAGTGAGGTTGATGCTGAGGTTTTCAGCTTCTTGCTACCACTATTAAAGAGTTTTCGAGTACTTGGATGCATACGCCGCCCGCACCTCTGCTAACGCATAAGCCTTTTGTAGCCCATTGGTCTTGAGCATAAATCCCCACGCCTCGCAAGTATGGTGGCTTTTTAGCGTATCGAATCAATAGCTGATTTGGCTTCAAACCAAATGCGCTTGGCAACACCGTACTTTGATTTTGGTAGCGGCGAACTCAAGCTCACGGCTTGAAATACTCCTGCACCGTCTCCCAAGCCACCGTCTGCAAATGTTTCGCAATCGCCGGGTCCAGGCCGGCTGTGTACTTTGAATCCACCGGTGAGGCCTTGAACAGCGTCGCATAGGTCACGCAGGCGGCCAAATAACTGCCGGCCACGCTGGGGTGGCGCAGGTCGGCGACGTACAGGTTCAATTCGGGCATCTTGGCGATCGACTTGCCGAAGGCCAGGCCTGCAGGAATCACCAGTGCGTTGTTGTCATTGCCGGCCTGGGTGTAGGCCTCGGCGAGTTCTGCCGTCATTGACGGCACGTCCTTGTAGGCCCACGACATGAAGAACACCGGCTTGGCGCCGTGTTTGCGCACCGTGTCGGAATGCTTTTTCGCAAATTCATGAAACAGCGGTTTGAGTTGCGGGTGCAGCGGGCACTGGCTGCAGTCCATCATGATCGCGACATCGAACAGGCGATCCAGCTTGTTGAAGCTGACGGTGTTGTTGGGGCCGAAGGAGTAGGAGCCAACGGCGTTGGGGCGGAAGTAGCTGTCTACGTCGTGCCAGTTCATGCCGGAGCCGCTGATGGTGGCCGAGCTGGCGCGGTGCCGGAAGCCGGGCTGGCCGGCGG
>JAZKGR010000046.1:0-18053 GCA_040385775.1 Pseudomonadota bacterium | reverse complement strand
GCCACCGAGCGCTCCGACCAGTGCAACCACGGCCGGCCGACCTGGCGCCAGGTCAGCATCCGCGAACTCGACAACCTGTTCCTGCGCGGGCGCTGAGCGGGTACGGGAAATGCGTGCCCTGCGCGCATGCATCGGCTTTTCAAAACTTCACACCAGGGACATCCGTCATACGGCCGGCCCCGCAACAATTGCTGACAAGCTGAACTTTTCCAACCGACACGGCTCAGTCATCCACATGAAACGCTGGACACTCCTCGCCTCCCTCGCCCTGGCTCTCGGCATTGCCGTTCTCGCCGGCTGCAGCACCCTCGACGAAAAACAGCGCAGCTGGATCTTCCAGCCCAGCGACCGGACCTGGAGCGGCGGCCTGGCGGCGGCCGAAGGCATGGACGATGTCTGGATCAGCCTGCCTGCCGGAGCCAACGGTGAAGAACCGGCCAAATTACACGGCCTCTGGCTGCCCGCCGAGCAAGCCAATGCCCCGGTGCTGTTGTACCTGCACGGCGCACGATTCAACGTCACCGGCTCCGCCCCGCGCATGCGGCGCATGCAGGAGCTTGGGTTTTCGGTGCTGGGCGTGGACTACCGCGGTTTCGGCAAAAGCACCCAGGGCCTTCCCTCCGAGGAAACCGCCTACCAGGACGCCCGCGCAGCCTGGGACTGGCTGGCGAAGAAATACCCGGACCGGCCGCGTTATGTGTTCGGCCACTCGCTGGGCGGCCCGATCGCCATTCACCTGGCCACCGAGGTCAAGGACGAAAGCGGCACGATTGTCGAAGGCACCTTTACCTCGATCGCCGACGTGATCAGTACCTCCAAATGGGGCTGGGTGCCGGTGTCGCTGCTGATCACCCAGCGTTTTGAGGCGGTGCGCAAGGTGGACAGAATCGGCTCGCCGCTGCTGGTGGTGCATGGTGGCGAAGACCGCCTGATCGCGCCAAGCCTGGGCCGCAAGCTCTATGAAGCCGCGGCCCAGCCCAAGCAGTTTGTACTGGTCGAAGGCGGCTCGCACCACAACACCAATTCGGTCGGCCAGGCCCAGTACCGGCAGGCGCTCGCGGAGCTGTTCAGCCTGAAATAGGCGCCCCGGAAAGCGCTGAACAGTTCTTGCGGATGCGCGGCAGCCGCCTTCCCATCTGATACGCTCAGATCAATGCCCGTCACCCCGCCCGCCGCCCTTTCTTCTCCCGCCGCCCCCGCCATGCCACCGTCCCTGGTGGTACTGGTGCTCACGCTGCTGCTCGGCATCCAGCCCGTCACCACCGACCTCTACCTGCCCGCCCTGCCCGCGCTCACCGAGGGGTTCGGCGCGCCGATGGCGCAGGCCCAGCTCACGCTGACCGGCCTGCTGCTGGCCTTCGGTATTTCACAGCTGTTCTGGGGACCGCTGTCCGACCGTTTTGGCCGCCGGCCCATCCTGCTGTGGGGCCTGGGCGCTTACGTGCTGGCCGCCATAGGCGCGGCGCTGGCGCCGTCCATGGCGCTGCTGATCATCTGGCGCATCGTGCAGGGCGCGGCCATGGGCGCGGCCGTGATGTGCGCGCGCGCCATCGTGCGCGACCTCTACGCACCGGTGGCCGCTGCGCGTGCCATGTCGCGCGGGCTCACCGGCCTGGGCGTGATCGCCTGCCTGAGCGCGCCGCTGGGCGGCCTGCTGTCGGACATCTTCAACTGGCGCGCCGCATTGCTGGCACTGGCGGTCTTCGGCGCGGTCGCACTGGCCATGATTGCGCTGCGCTTTGAAGAAACCCTGACACTGAAAAACCCGCGCGCACTGGAGCCCGGCACCCTGGTGCGCATCTGGTGGACGATTGTGCGCAACCCGACCTTCGTCGCCTTCTCGCTGCTGTCCACCGCCTCCTATGGCGGGCTGTTCACCTTCCTGGCGTCCTCGTCCTTTATTTTCATCAAGGTGCTGGGGCTGTCCAAGACAGAGTACGGCCTGGTGATGTTTTCGATGTCTTTTGTTTATGTGCTGGGCACCTTCTGGTGCCGCCGCCTGCTGCCGCGTTTTGGCGTGCGACGCTCGGTCGCGATGGCCGGTGTCCTGACGCTCAGCGGCGGCCTGCTGATCAGCACGCTGGCCTGGGCCGGCATCCACAACGTCTGGGCCCTGCTGCTGCCTTATTACCTGTTTGTTTTTGCGCATGGTGTGCACCAGCCCTGCAGCCAGAGCGGGGCCGTCAGCCCCTTCCCCGGCGCAGCGGGCGCGGCTTCGGCGCTCAATGGCTTCCTGATGATGCTGGCCGCCTTTGCCATGGGCGGCTGGCTCGGCAGCCACATGGACGGCACGGTGTTTCCGCTGGCCTATGGCGTGCTGTTCTGGAGTGCCTGTATTTCCGTGACGGCCTGGACGCTGGTCCAGAAACATGGCGACCCGGCTGCACTGGCCGCGCCGGTTCGCGCATGACAACGCCGCGCTGGATCGGACTGGCCGGACCGACCGCCTCGGGAAAAACCGCTGCTGCGCTGGCCGTCGCCGCGCAGCAGCCGGTCGAAATCATCAGCGTGGATTCCGCCCTGGTGTATCGCGGCATGGACATTGGCACCGCCAAACCCACGGCGCCTGAACTCGCCGCCGCGCCGCACCACCTGATCGACATCCGCGACCCGCTTCGAGCCTACAGCGCCGCCGAATTTGTCGCCGACGCCACGCGCCTGATCGGCGACATCACGGCGCGCGGCAAGTTGCCGCTGCTGGTCGGCGGCACCATGCTGTACTTCAAGGCGCTGCGCGATGGGCTTGACGACATGCCGCGTGCCGACCCGGCGACCCGCGCCGCGCTGGAAGCCGAAGCGCTGGCCAAAGGCTGGCCGGCCCTGCACGCCGAACTCGCAGCGGTCGATGCGGTGACCGCCGCACGGCTGGCGCCGAATGACTCGCAACGCATCTCGCGTGCGCTCGAGGTGTTTCGGGTGTCGGGCCAGCCGCTGTCTTTTTTTCAGACCCAGAACGCTATCGAAAAAGGAGCTGCTCACCCCCGTCCGCAAAGGGCTGGCGCCCTTATTTCTTTGGAACCGCAGGACCGGGCCTGGCTGCATGAATGCATCGCGCAGCGTTTCGATGCGATGCTGGCCGGCGGTTTCCTGGACGAGGTGAAAGCCCTGCGTGCGCGCGGCGACCTGCATGCCGAGCTGCCTTCCATGCGCTGCGTCGGCTACCGCCAGGCATGGGAAGCCCTGGACGGCGACTGGCCGATGGCAGAGCTGCGCGAGCGCGGCATCGCTGCCACGCGCCAGCTCGCCAAGCGCCAGATCACCTGGCTGCGCTCCATGCCGGACCGCCACATCGTCGCCTGTGATGCACCTGACGCGCTGCAGCAGGTGCTCAAGGCAGTGACGGCGCTGAAGACGGAGGAGGCAGGTCAATGAGCGATCTTTCGCTTGCCTTCAGACGCCCTTCCTGTCATCCCGGACTCGATCCGGGATCCATATCGCACAAGCCACTTTCCCGGTCCGCGTCGCATGGATTGCGGGTCAGGCCCGCAATGACAATGCCGGCGCGAGGGGGCCAGCCATGAGCCTGCGCATCCGCCAACTGAGCAAACACTACGGCGATGTCGCGGTGTTCAGCCATGTGTCGCTCGACGTCGCCCCCGGCGAATTTGTCGCCATCGTCGGCGAGTCCGGCGTCGGCAAATCGACCCTGCTCAACTGCATGGCCGGGCTCGACAGCTGGGACAGCGGCTCGGTCGAGCTGGATGGCGTTGACATCGGTGCCCTCAGCGACGACCAGCGCGCCCTGCTGCGCCGGGCAAAGGTCGGCTTCGTGTTCCAGGCCTTTCACGTCTTGCCGCACCTCGACGTGGCGCAAAACATCGCGCTGCCGCTGTTGCTGCTGGGGCAGCACGACGACGCCCGCGTGGTGGCGATGCTGGCCGCCGTCGGTTTGGACGGCCTGGGTGCTCGCCTGCCGCAGCAACTCTCGGGCGGGCAGTTGCAGCGGGTGGCGATTGCGCGCGCGCTCATCCACCGCCCCGGCCTGCTGCTGGCCGACGAACCGACCGGCAACCTGGACCCCACCACCGCCGCCAGGGTCATGGACGCGCTGGTGGCGCAAACGCGTGAACACGGCGCCTCGCTGGTGCTGGTCACCCATTCGGAAACCGCCGCCGCGCGGGCCGACCGCGTTTTACACCTGAGCAGCGAAGGCATACGCGCCTGAACCCCGCCATGACAGCTTCTTCCTTCGAAACCCTGGAACTGCTGCCCGCCACGCCGCCACGGCAACTGTTTGTGCTGCTGCACGACGCGGGCGGTGCGGCGCTGGACATGCTGGATTTCGCCAACCTGCTCGGCGAATCCTTCCCCGATGCCGCCATCGTGATGCCCGAGGGCGCCGAGTCCATCCACCTCGGCAAGACCGAGCGCCACTGGTTTCCGGCCTTCGAGTTGAGCGACGCGAACCGGCCCGAACGCGTGGCAAAAGCGGTGGCCGCCCTTGCCGTTTTCCTGCGTGAGCAGCAGTCGCGCTTCGGCATCCTGCAGTCCGACACCGCCGTCGCCGGATTCGGCCAGGGCGCCACGCTGGCACTGACACTGAGCGACGCATACGACGGCCTCTCAGGCAGGGTGCTGGCGTTTTCAGGAAGTTACGCCGCCCTGCCCGACAAGGCGCCGGCGCTGACCACCCTGCACCTGCTGCACGGCCGGCGCGACGAGGGGGTGCCGACGCAGTTGACGCAGCAGGCCTATGCGCGCCTGATGGAACTCGGCGCCGACGCCACCTGCGATATCGCGTCAACCATCGCACACGAGCTGCATCCTGCGCTGATGGACCAGGCGGTGCAGCGCCTGCTCACCTGCGTACCGCTGCGCTTCTGGCGCTCGGCCTCACGGGGCTAGGCTTCGGCCAGCAGCGCGGCGTAACGCGCCAGGTCCACATTGCCGCCGCTGATGATCACGCCGACGCGTTGCCCCTTGATCGCCGCAGCGTCGGCGCAGGCGCCGGCAAACGCCAGGCAGCCCGTCGGCTCCACCACCATCTTCATCCGTTCGGCAAAAAAGCGCATGGCCGCTACCAGTTGCGCATCGCTGACGGTCAGGATGTCGGTCACATCGCGCCGGATGATGCCGAAGGTGTAGTTGCCCAAATGCTGGGTCTGCGCGCCGTCGGCGATGGTCTGGGGCACCGGGATGGAGACGATGCGGCCGGCGCGCAGCGACTGCTGGCCGTCGTTGCCGGCCTCCGGCTCGACGCCGTAAATTTGGCACTGCGGCGCCAGCGCGCGGGCGGCCAGCGCCGAGCCGCTGGTCAGCCCGCCGCCGCCCAGGCAAACATAGAGGCGGTCCAGCGGGCCGGTCTCCTCTATCAGTTCCTTCGCGGCCGTGCCCTGGCCGGCAATCACGTCGGGATGGTCGTAAGGCGGGATCAGCGTCATGCTGCGCTCGGCCGCCAGCCGCTGCGTCAGGGCTTCCCGGTCTTCGGTGAAGCGGTCATACAGCACCACCTCGGCCCCGTAGCCGCGGGTGGCAGCCAGCTTGGCGGCCGGCGCGTCCTGCGGCATCACGATCAGCGCCGGCATGCCAAGCAGGCGGGCCGACAGCGCCACCGCCTGCGCGTGGTTGCCCGATGAAAAGGCGATGGCGCCGGCCTTGCGCTGCGCGGCATCGAACTTCGACAGCGCATTGAAAGCGCCGCGGAACTTGAAAGCGCCCATGCGCTGGAAGTTCTCGCACTTGAAGAAGAACTGCGCACCCCAGCGCGTATCGGCGGTGGCCGACCTCAGCACCGGTGTGTGGTGCGCATGGCCGGCCATCCGCGCGGCGGCGGCAACAACATCGTCGTAGGTAGGGAGTTGCATGGTGCGGGGCTTTCATTCAGGGGCTTGAGACTGACATATTCATGGAATCGTCCGTCAATCATGACAGCACATTCAGACCGTTCGCCCTGAGCTTGTCGAAGGGCACCATCAGACTCAGGGCAGGCTTCGACAGGCTCAGCCCGAACGGTGTTGAAAGGCACAATCAGCCTATGCGCGCGCTGCTTTCCACTTTTTCCTGGCAGGAACTGCTGCACCACCGCTGGCGCAATGCGGCCGCAGTGGCGGCGGTGATGCTGGGCGTGGCGCTGGCATTTTCGGTGCAGCGGATCAATGCCTCGGCGCTCAGCGAGTTTTCGCAGGCGGTGCGTTCGGTCAACGGCCAGCCCGACCTGGAGCTGCGCGCCGTGCGCGGCGGCTTTGACGAAGCGCTGTATGCGCGTATCGCGGCCCACCCGCAGGTCATCACGGCCAGCCCGGTGCTGGAGCTCGGCAGCTATGCCGTCGGCACGGATGGGAAACGTGTGGCCCTGCGCGTGGTCGGTGTCGATGCGCTGGTGGTGGCCAGTCTGGCGCCGGCGCTGATGCCGGTGCCGGCTGCCGATGCGGCACGTTTGGCGCTGTTCGCGCCTGGCACCGTCTTTCTCAACCCGGCCGCGCGGCAAGCCCTCACGGGCGACCGGCTGCGGCTGCAAAGCGGCCTGCAACTGCTCGACGTGGAGGTGGCGGGCAGCGTCGCGGCCGGCGGCGCGCCGCTGGCAGTGATGGACCTAGGCGCGGCGCAGGAGCTGTTCGGCCGCAGCGGCCAACTCTCGCGCATCGACCTGCGCCTGCAGGCCGGCAGCAACCGCGCCGCTTTCATCGCCGCGCTGCAATTGCCGCCCGGCATCACCGCGACCGAGCCTGGCGACGACGCGCAGCGCGTCAGCAACCTGTCGCGCGCCTACCGCGTCAACCTGACCGTGCTGGCGCTGGTGGCGCTGTTCACCGGCGCCTTCCTGGTGTTTTCAGTGCTGTCACTGAGCGTGGCCAAACGTGCGCAGCAGTTTGCCCTGCTCGGCGTGCTGGGCCTGACCGGCCGCGAGCGCCTGCGGCTGGTGCTCTGGGAGTCGGCGCTGCTGGGCATCGTCGGCAGCCTCGCCGGCATTGCACTGGGCACGGCACTGGCGGCGCTGGCGCTGCGATTGCTGGGCGGTGATTTGGGCGGCGGCTATTTTTCGGGCGTGGCCCCGGCGTTGCAATGGGATGCGGGCGCTGCATTGGTCTACGGCCTGCTCGGTGTGGCTGCCGCACTGGTCGGCGGCTGGTGGCCGGCGCGCGCCGCGCAGAAGTTGCCGCCGGCGCAAACCCTCAAGGGACTGGGCGCGCCGCCCGCAGGTGGCACACCCTGGCGGCTCAGCCTGCTGCTGATCGCCGCTGCCGGCCTGCTGGCCTTCACGCCGCCGGTGTTTGGCATCGCACTCGGCGCCTACTTGTCGGTCGGCCTGCTGCTGGTCGGCGGCATCAGCGCCCTGCCCTGGCTGATTGCCTTGCTGTATGACCGCATTGCACCGCGCGTGGGCCGGCGCCTGCTGCCGCTGCTGGCGGTCGAGCGTGCCCGCCGCGTGCGCGGCAGCGCGGCGGTGGCCGTCAGCGGCGTGGTGGCTTCGCTGAGCCTGGCGGTCGCGCTGACGGTGATGGTGGCCAGTTTTCGCGACTCGGTCACGCAATGGCTGGACGTGGTGCTGCCGGCCGATCTCTATGTGCGAACCGCGAGCAACAGCGCCGCCGGCGACACCGTGTTTTTTGCGCCTGACTTTGTCGCGGCGCTGGCGCAGGTCCCCGGCGTGGCGCGCACCGGAACCCTGCGCGTGACGCAATTGCTGCTCGATGCCGGCCAGCCCGCCGTCGCGCTGATCGCCCGCGACCTGCAAGAGCCTGCCGCCAGCCTGCCGCTGGTCGGCGAGCCGCTGCCGGTGCCGGCCGGCCAGGTCGCGATTTATGTCAGCGAGCCCATGGTCGATTTGTACGGCGCCCGTCCCGGCCGGGTGTTGACGCAACTTTCAGAGCCTTTTCGGGCTCTGGCCCCCGCCGGACGGGAGCAAGCAGCTATCAATTCAGGAGCAAATGGGGTGTCCGCTGAAACTGCCCCGGTGTTTTACGTGGCCGGCGTCTGGCGCGACTACGCGCGTCAGTTCGGCGCCATCGCCATGGACCAGCGCGATTTCGAGCGACTGACCGGCGACCGGCGCGTCAACGATGTGGCGCTGTGGCTGGCACCGGGCGCCGACCCGCCGCAAGTGCAGCAGGCGGTGCGCGCACTGGCGCAGGCGCAGGCCCAGGCGCCGGGCGCGGGCGAGCTGATCGAGTTTGCCTCCAGCAGCCAGATCCGCGCGACCTCGCTGCGCATCTTCGACCGCAGCTTTGCCGTGACCTACTGGCTGCAGGCGGTCGCGATTGCCATCGGCCTGTTCGGCGTGGCGGCGAGTTTCAGCGCGCAGGTGCTGGCACGCCGCAAGGAGTTCGGCCTGCTGGCGCACCTCGGTCTGACGCGCCGGCAAATCCTCACGCTGGTTGCCGGTGAAGGTGCGGCCTGGACGCTGGCCGGTGCGCTGGCTGGCCTGGGCCTGGGCCTGGCGGTGTCGCTGGTGCTGGTCCACGTGGTGAACCCGCAAAGTTTTCACTGGACCATGGACCTGGCCTTGCCCTGGGACCGCCTCCTGGCCCTGTGCGCGGCAGTGGTGCTGGCAGGCACCGTCACCGCCTGGCTGGCGGGGCGCGCGGCCGCGGGCCGGGATGCGGTGCTGGCGGTCAAGGAAGACTGGTAGGCGAAGAATGCGCTATGGCGCGGCGCCTGCCGATGCGCGTTTTCGTTTGCTTACCTTGACCCCCTGTTTCATGACGCATTGTCATGAACACGCCCTTCTGCGTGTCTACGATGGGGACATCCTTTTCACGAGGTATCACCATGGCATCAGCCCAGTACCGCATTGAAAGCAGGAATCCATTGTTGGGCAGCCTGCTGCCACCCACCCCCAGCTTCCAGTCGCTGTACGCCGACCGCTCGCTGGCGGTGGCTGTGGCGGTCAAGAGCCTGGCGGACCCGACGCGCCAGCAAATTCGCGTGGTGCATATTCCGAGCGGCGAGATTGTTTTCCAGACCTCGGAGATCAACCACTGACAGAAACGCAGATCGGGGTCATGCCGCAAGCACGGCAATGACCCCGATCGGGCTGAGCTTGGCCGGCCCCGAGGGAGCCGGAAAAACCTGCTTACGGCTCCAGCGCCATACCAACGACGCGCTCGCCGCCGCCGACGTTGCCAAGCGCGCTGGCTTTGCCGGTTTTCAGATCTATCGTCACCCAGCGGCTGCTTGTGCTGCCGTCGCTGTTCAAAGCCGCAAACGCCACATCGCTCAGGGCCTGAATGTCAAAGGAAGCCGTCATGAACGTCATGCCGGTAGCGCCAACCGTAAAAAACTGTCCCGTGTTGGGGGAGACGGCGGGCATGACGCCTTCGCGCGTACCTTGCGTCACCAGCGCGCCTGTGGCCGCATCCAGCGCAAAGTTGGTGGTGATTTTGGTGTCGGCTTTGTTGTAGCTGTAAGCCGCGCCCACGCCGATCGGCGACTTGCCAAAGTTGGCGTCGCCTGCGGCATAGGTCAGTTTGCCGTCGGTTTGCACGCCATCGAGTGCCGGGTTGCTGTCAACGACTGCGCCCGTGTCCGGGTGCAAGCGCAGGTTTTGGCCGGTGTTGCTGACCACACGAATACGGTCAACCGTCGGGTTGAAGTCAAAGCCAAACTGCGTGCCTTCGAGCTTGACGGCAAACGGCATGCCCACGACGGTGGCTACTGCGGTGTCTTCATTGAGGGTGTAAAGCCGGCCGCTGCTGCCCAGCGCGTAGAGCTGGTCTTTGGAAACGCGGTAATCAATGCCCAACAAGGTTTCGCCGGCTTGCAAGCCAGAGATGCTGGCGGTGCTCAGAATGCGGCCCGGCTGGCCCGCGTTGAACTTGATCAGCTTGTTCGAGGCGGTGACGGCCACGGCCTTTTCAGCACGCGCAGTGCCTTCAGGCACCATGGTGGTGCAAGCGGCCAGGCTGACAAGAGTCAGTGCGGCAAGGGCTGTAAATTTGAAGGAAGAAATGTTCATGTCAGGTCTTTCTGTGAAGTTTTTAAGGCGAGCAGGCTGGTAGGCCTAATGCCCTTACGCGGGTCAGTGCCGCTCGGATTCAAATAATTAACGGAGCGCAGCTGTTCGCAAGCACAGGCCGCTGCAGCGCAACAAATTCAGTGCGTGATGACCACCAGCACACTGCAAGGCGCGCTTTCAATCAGCGACTTGGACACCGAGCCGCGCCACCAGCGGGCGGCCCAGCCGTCCAGGTGCCGGTGACCGACCACAATCAGGTCGGCGCCGATCTTGCCGGCGTACTTGGCAATCTCGTCCACGGTTTCACCGAGCAGCACCTCGCCGCTCGCCTGGTGGCCCGCAGCGGCGAGCTGGCTCAGGCCCTCGCCGAGAATGTTTTTGTACTTTTCCTTCTCGGCCTCGGCCAGGCTGCGGTCATAAACGCCGCCTTCGACGCCGATCAGGTCCATGTACAGCGGCGTGACGGCAATCAGCGTCAGTGATGCCTGGCTCCACTGCGCCAGGTCGCGGCAGTCGAGCAAGGCCTTCTGCCCCGATTTGGAACCGTCATAAGCCAGCAATATTTTCTTGTACATGGTGCAGATCTCCTGGGCCTGGTGTGAACAGATGGTTTAAAGGATAGACGCTCCATGCTCGGCGTGCAAGGCGCAATCACCCTTGGGCTTGGGAGGCGCCTTGCTGCGAGAATCGGCCCATGCACGCTTCGCTGCCCTCTCACCTGCGCCGCCGCCTGCTGCTGGCCGGCGGCATGGCGGGACTGTGCAGTGCTGCGGGTAGCGCACTGGCCCTGCCCGCAAAACCCTTGCAGTTTCCGCGCGACTTTGGTGCACATCCGGACTTTCGGACCGAGTGGTGGTACATCACCGGTGTTGCCAGCGCCGGTGCGCGTACATTTGGTTTCCAGCTGACCTTCTTCCGCTCGCGCGTGGACGGCACGCAAGCCATGGCCTCGAAGTTTGCCGCCAAACAGCTGATCTTTGCGCACGCCGCCATTACCGATGTGCAGGGCAACAAGCTCTGGCACGACCAGCGCATCGCGCGCGAGGGCTTCGACATCGCCAGCGCCGGCACCCAGGGCATGGCCCTCAAGCTGCGCGACTGGTCGCTGCAAAGCAATGGCAAGACCCACCTGGCAAAACTCCCGGCCGCCGACTTCGCGCTGGACCTGCAGTTCACCGAAACACAGCCGCTGCTCTTGCAGGGCAAGCAGGGCCTGTCACGCAAGGGCCCGGAGGCGAAGCAGGCCAGTTATTACTACAGCCTGCCGCAACTGGCAACGCGCGGCGCACTGACGGTGAAAGGCCAGAAGTTCGAAGTCACGGGCAAGGCCTGGCTGGACCACGAGTGGAGCGAAGAGATATTGCACCCCGATGCCACAGGCTGGGACTGGATAGGCATGAACCTCGACGACGGCAGCGCCCT
Source organism: Pseudomonadota bacterium (assembly GCA_040385775.1). Lineage (GTDB taxonomy): Bacteria > Pseudomonadota > Gammaproteobacteria > Burkholderiales > Burkholderiaceae_C > Polaromonas. The sequence goes on along the minus strand of JAZKGR010000046.1, from coordinate 6,736 downwards.
GACCGCTTTCCGCTTGCGCGACAAGGCCGGCAACGCGCTGTGGGACGGTGGCTCGTTTCGTCCTGCCAAAGGTGATGTCTACATCTTCAGCCGCGGCGAGGTGATCTTCCAGCCCGTGCGCCGCTGGAAAAGCCCGCTGAGCCAGGCCAGCTACCCGGTGGAGTGGTTGGTGCGCACACCCGCCGACATCTACACCGTGCGCGCCGTCATCGCCAACCAGGAGCTCGACAGCCGCCAATCGACTGGCGCGATCTACTGGGAAGGCCTGAGCGAGCTGATAAACAGCAATGGCAAGATCGTCGGGCGCGGCTACCTGGAGATGACCGGGTATGCCGCGCCGCTGCGGCTGTAAAGCGCGCGGCTCTGCCTCAGATCTGCACGCGTGTCCCGAGTTCGATCACGCAGTTGTTCGGTAGCCGGAAGAAATCCGCCACGCTACCGGCGTTGCGTGACATCACCGCAAACAGTGCCTCACGCCAGTGCGCCATGCCGGAGCCACGCGTTGGCACGACGATCTCCCGGCTCAGGAAGTAGGAGGTCTCGAACAGGTTGATCGGCAAACCCTGCGCGCGGCACAGCTCCAGCGCCTGCGGGATGTCGGGGCTGTTGATGAAGCCGTAGTTGACCTGCACGCGCCAGAAGCCGGGCACCAGCGGCGTGATCTGCACACGTTCCTCAAAGGGGATCCACGGCACATCATGAAACACCACGGTCAGGATCAGGTTGCGCTCATGCAGCACCTGGTTGTGCTTGAGGTTGTGCATCAGCGCCTGCGGCACGGTGTCGGGATTGGCCACGGCATAGACGGCAGTGCGGGCGATGCGGTGCGCATTGTCGGCAGACAGCGCGGTGACGAAGGGCAAGAGCTCCGGGTCATCGCGCCGCATGCTGTCCATCAGCAGCTCACGGCCGCGCCGCCAGGTCGCCATCGCCACAAAGATGAAGGCGCCCAGCACCAGCGGGAACCAGCCGCCCTGCCAGAACTTGAGCATGCATGAGATCACCAGCAGCAGGTCCAGCGCCAGGAAGACGCCGGTCGCGGCCAGAGCCACCGGCAGCGGAAATTTCCAGGCATGGCGCACCACAAAAAAGGTCAGCACCGTGGTCACCAGCATGGTCACCGTCACGGCAATGCCATAGGCCGAGGCCAGGGCCGAAGAAGTGCCAAAGCCCAGCACCGCCAGCAGCACCGCCGCCAGCAGCAACCAGTTGACGCCGGGCATGTAGATCTGGCCGGCTTCGCGGGCAGAGGTGTGCAGCACCTGCATGCGCGGCAGCAAGCCGAGCTGCATCGCCTGTTTGGTCATCGAGTAGGCGCCGGAGATCACGGCCTGCGAGGCAATCACCGTGGCCAGCGTGGCCAGCACCACGGCAGGGATCAGCCAGCTCTCGGGAAACATCCCATAAAACGGGTTGGCCAGCGCCGCAGGATTGCTCATCAGCAGCGCGCCCTGGCCCATGTAATTGAGCGTCAGCGCCGGTAGCACCAGCCCCATCCAGGCGAACTGGATGGGCTGTTTGCCGAAGTGGCCCATGTCGGCATACAGCGCTTCCGCGCCGGTGAAGGCCAGCACGATGGCGCCGAAGGCCACAAACATGTGCCAGCCCTGCGCGTGCAGAAAGTCAAAGGCATGCAGCGGGTTGAGCGCTGCCAGGATGGCCGGCTGCTGCATGATCTGCAACACGCCGGTGAAGGCCAGCACGCTGAACCAGAGCACGATCACCGGCCCGAACAGCTTGCCCACCGCGCTGGTACCGTAACGCTGCATCGCAAACAGGCTGATCAGCACCGTCACCGACACCGGCAGCACATAGGGCTTGAGCACCGGCGTGACGACCTCCAGCCCCTCGACCGCGCTGAGGACCGAAATCGCCGGCGTGATCACGCTGTCGCCATAGAACATGGCAGCGCCAAACACGCCGGCCAGCAGCAGCATCACGCGCCGCCGCGGCGTTCTGCCGGCGGCCTTGGCCGCCAGCGCGGTCAGGGCCATGATGCCGCCCTCACCGCGGTTGTCGGCGCGCAGGATCAGCAGGACGTATTTGAGCGTGACCACCATCATCAGGCCCCAGAAGATGACCGAGGTCGCGCCTATGAGATGCGCGCTGTCCAGCGGTATCCCGGTGTGCGGGCCGAAAATTTCTTTCATGGTGTAAAGGGGGCTGGTGCCGATATCGCCATACACCACCCCCATGGCACCCAGGGTCAGGGCCGCGGTGCTTTGGCGGCTGGAAACTTTACTCATAACATCCATCAACAGTGAAGAAGCCTCCACTGTCGCGCCGGGCGCATCAGGATCGCATAAGGAGTCTGGCGCTGAGGCGACTTATTGAGACTTCCATAAATCACGAGAGCAACTTGCTACCGTTCGCCCTGAGCTTGTCGAAGGGCTTCGACAGGCTCAGCCCGAACGGTGTGGTGTCGTGAACGACGAAAACATCAATCGTTGGCTGCCAGCCGGTAACCGACGCCGGTTTCCGTCAGCAGGTGGCGCGGCTCGGCCGGGTCACGCTCGATTTTTGCGCGCAACTGGCCCATGTAGAGCCGCAGGTAGTGCGTGTGCTCGCTGAACTCCGCACCCCACACGTCCACCAGCAGTTGCCGATGCGTCACCACCCGGCCCGCACTGCGCACCAGCCGCGCCAGCAGCTTGTATTCGGTCGGTGTCAGATGCACCGGCTCGCCGCCTCGCTGCACCAGGCGCGTTTCCAGATCAACGTGCAAGTCGTCCAGCGCATGCACCGTCACCGCCGGCGACAGCGCGGTGCCGCGGTGGCGCAGGGCGACGCGGATACGCGCGAGCAACTCGCCCACGCTGAAAGGCTTGGTCAGGTAGTCGTCGGCGCCGGCGTCGAGCAGGCGGATTTTTTGTTCCTCCTGATGCCGGGCCGACACCACGATGATGGGCGTGGACTGGCTCTTGCGCACCGCCTGCACCAGCGACACGCCGTCACCGTCGGGCAGGCCGAGGTCCAGCACGATCACGTCCGGCGGGCTGTGGCGCAACAGGGCGCCGGCTTCACTGAGCGAGGCCGCGGTCTGCACCTCAAAACCTTCCACCGACAAGGAGGCCTGCACCAGCGCGCGGATCTCGCGGTCGTCCTCGACCACCAGTACTCGCAGCGTCATGGCGCGCTCCCTTCCAGCGGCTGCGCCTCCAGCGGCAGGCTCAGCACAAAACTGCTGCCGCCGCCCTTGCGCCGGCGCAGCACCAGCCGTCCGCCGTGCGCCTGGGCAATGGCACGGCACACCGCCAGCCCGAGGCCGGCGCCGCGCGGGCCGGCACGGTCGCCGCGGGCGTAAGGCTCAAAAATCGTGTCCTGTTCGGCCTCCGCTATGCCTTCGCCCCGGTCTTTCACGGCCACCAGCATCTCGCCTGCCTGCACCTGCACCACCAACTCGACCGCGCCCTCGCTGTACTTCAGCGCATTCTCCAGCAGGTTGCCAATCAGCTGGGCCAGCAGCACCGGGTCGGCCTTCACCAGCGGCAGGCTCTCGGGCACGCTGGAGCGGATGCGGCGGCCGGGGTCGCGCTGGCGCACACGCGCCAGCACCGCGCCGACAATTTCTTCCATGGCCTCCCAGTCGCGCCGCAACGCCTGGCTGGTGCTGGCCAGGCGCACCAGTTGTAGCGTGTTCTCCGTCACGCTGGACAGGTAGGCCGCCTCGCCCGCGATGCTGCCGAGCAAGCGGTCCTGCTCGGCCAGACCCAGCTTGTCGCGCTGGGTCTGCAGCGACGATGCCGCGCCGACAATCGCCGCCAGCGGCGTGCGCAGGTCGTGCGAGATCGCCGCCAGAAAGGTGCTGTGCAGTTGCTGCTGCTGGGCTTCGTTTTGCGCCGCTTGCAGCGACTGGCCCAATCGCAGCCGCCACAGCGCCTGGGCCAGCAGCACGCACAGCGCCTGCGCGTGTTGCCGCCCGGCTTCGTCACTTGAGAGCGCTGGCTGCACACAGGCGGCGCCGGTGACCTGGCCTTTTTCGCCGAGCGGCACATACCAGGCGTTCAGCCCCGGCCAGCGGCCGGTGCCGGGACCCAGCACAGCGCTTTCGGTCATGCAGCAGCGCATACCGTCCTGCACGGCGGGATCCAGTGAACCGACATCCAGCAATGTGCCGGTTCCGTCCGCCAGAGCCAGCGCGCAGGGGCCGGCAAAGGCGGCATCCAGTGCCGCCCGACCCGCAGCAATGACCTGGGCGTCCGAGCTGGCGTCGGCCAGCTCTGTGGCCAGCGCCTGCAGCTGGCGGGCGCGCCCTTCGTTGAGGCGGGCCAGTTCGGTTTCGCGGCGCAGACCCGTGGCCAGACGGCTGATCACCAGCGCCACCGCCAGCATGGCGATCAAGGCCATCAGGTTCTCGCGGTTGTCCACCTCGAAGGTCCAGCGCGGCGGCACAAAAAAGAAGTTCAGCGCAGTCACTGCTCCTGCTGCGCACACACTGGACTCGATCCAGCCGAGCCGGTAGCCGGCCACCACCACCGTCAACACGTAGACCATGGCCAGGCTGGTCAGCGACACATAACTGTCCAGCAGCAAACCGGCCAGTGTCGCGGCAGCAAGCAGCAAGGCCACCACCGCCCAGCTTCTGGCGGAGGGCGTGTTGCGGGCGACAAGCAGCGGTGTGTTCATGACGCTGTCAGCGTACCACCGGGCGTATCAGGATTGCATCAGGATTGATGTTTCGCCCCCCCGGCTTGCCGCCTTTCCAACTGCTCAGGGCTTTTCGGACAAGGGGTTGCGCAGGCTTACATTGAGCAGGTTCCAGGCGTTGATGGCGGCAATCGCAAAACTGAGTTCGGCGATCTCCCCGTCGCTGAACTGCGTTTTGAGCGCCGCAAACTCCTCGTCGCTGGCGTCGGCATGCGGGATCGCCGTCACGATCTCGGCCCAGCGCAGCGCAGCCCTTTCGCGCTCCGTGAAAAACGGCGCCTCGCGCCAGCCCGCCACCGCATTGAGGTGGCGCGGGTCGGCGCCGAGCCGGATCAGGTCGCGCCAGTGCATGTCGATGCAGTAGGCGCAACCATTGATCTGCGAAGCGCGCAGAAACACCAGGTCCACCAGGCGCGCGCCCAGCAGGTCCTTGCGGATGGCGCCCGACAGCTTGTAGAGCAGGTCGAAGGCTTTGGGGGCGAGCTGGAAATAAGGAAGACGAATCGCTTGTGTCATGGCTTGGCCTCTTGAAGGGTTGTTCAGAAGGCCACACCGTGCAGCCCTCATGACAACAAGACGGGCCAGCCGCCCGGTTTGTGACAGGCCGGGACACTAAATCAGAGCGATGCGATACCGGCCAGCTTGTCGGGATTGCGCACCACGTAAATCGCAACAATGCGTTCGCCGTCGGTCACAAAGGCCTGGGCCGATTCCAGTTGCCCGTCGAGATACCGCAGCAGGCCAGGCTCGCCATTGACAGTCGCCGGGCGGTACTCAACCTGCGCCGCCATGCGCCGCCACAGCGCCCAGTACAGGTTGGCGATGCGCTGCGCGCCCTGCAGGATCTTGCTGAAGGACTGCACCTTGCCACCGCCGTCGCCCACCAGTTGCACATCCTCGGCCAGCAAGGCTTGCATGTCGGCGCGCCGGCCACTGCGCGCGGCCTGCACAAACTGCGCGAGCAGGCGGCGGTGCGTGTCCTTGCTCACCTCGAAGCGCGGGCGTTCCTGTTTCACGCGTTCGGCCGCGCGGTGCACCAGTTGCCGGCAGGCCGCCTCGGTCTTGCCCAGCAGCGCCGCCACCTCGGCATAGTCGTGGTCAAACACCTGGCGCAGCAAAAAGGCCGCGCGCTCGTCGGCCGTCAGACGCTCCAGCACCAGCATGAAGGCCATGGACAAATCGCCCGCCAGCTCGGCCGCGGTCTCGGGCGTGTGGCCATCAACTTCGACCAGCGGCTCCGGCAGCCACCAGCCGACATAGGCTTCGCGCTCGATCTTGGCCGCCCGCAAGCGGTCAATCGCCAGCCGCGTCACCACCGTCACCAGCCAGGCCTCGGCCGACTGCAGCGCGGCTTTGTCCGCCTGGTCCCAGCGCAGCCAGGCGTCCTGCAACACATCTTCGGCATCGGCGCGCGTGCCCAGCATGCGGTACGCAATCGAAAACAGGCGCGGCCGCAGCGCGGCAAACGGGTCGGCGGGGAGTTCAGTGGATGAAGCGGCAGGGTTCATGATTTGGCAAGAATAGTCTGGTCATACCCACCAGACGTGGCACTGGTGCATTTTGTGACACAGTCGCGCGAAAAACATCGGCCGTCCTCCTGAAACAGCGCTGAGCCAGCACTAACATCGGTGCATGAAAAATCCTGAACCGACCACATCGCCCTGCTCCCCGCTGCGCCGCAGCCTGCTGCTCGCCCTCGCCTCGTCACCCCTGCTGGGCGCCTGCGCGGCTACCGCTCCCGGCAACAAAACCGCCACCGCCCAGGCGCGGCTGGCCGCGCTCGAAACCGCTTCTGGCGGCCGCCTCGGCGTGTATGCGCTCAACACGGCAGACGGCACCGTCATCGCCCACCGTGGCGACGAACGCTTCCCGCTGTGCAGCACCTTCAAGGTAGTGGCCTCTGCGGCGGTGCTCGCGCAGAGCTCCCGAGAGCCTGACCTGCTGAGCCAGCGCATCAAGTACACGCCTGTCGAACTGGTGACTTACTCCCCCATCACCGAAAAACATCTCGAAACCGGCATGACGGTGGCCGAGCTCTGCGCCGCCGCCATCCAGTACAGCGACAACACCGCCGGCAACATGCTGATCA
>JAZKGR010000045.1:0-11483 GCA_040385775.1 Pseudomonadota bacterium | reverse complement strand
CGGCGCAATGGCTGGAGCGCAGCTGGCGCAAGGACCAGATCCTCGAGGCTTACCTGAATCTGGTGCCGTTTCGCGGCGAGATCGTCGGCATTGACGCGCTGAGCCGCACCCTGTTCGGCAAGGCCGCGCACGGACTCGACGAACGCGAGGCGGCTATTGCGGCAGCGCTGGTGCGCGCGCCGAATGCCAAAGCGGCGCAGGTCGCGCAACGCGCCTGCGGCGTATTGCATACCATGCAGGCGCCTGCCAAACCCGATTGCGAAGGCCTGGACCTGTTTGCCAGTGCTGCGCTGCAGCGCCGGGCCTTTGATGCGACAGAAGGTGTGGCGCCGCATCTGGCGAGAAGATTGCTCGCCGTGACCATTCGCCCTGAGCCTGTCGAAGGGTCTCCCGCATCCAGGGCTTCGACGGGCTCAGCCCGAACGGAAATAAAGTCCACCCTGCGCGCGCCACTGCAGCGCTTCGCTGTCCAGACCCTGAGCCAGCAACTGCGCGAGCTGCGCGGCCGCCATGTGGAAGATGGCGCCATCGTGGTGCTCGACAACACCTCGGGTGAAGTACTGGCCTGGGTCGGCTCGTCGGGTGAACTCAGCGCGGCCGCCGAGGTCGACGGCGTGCTGGCGCTGCGCCAGCCCGGCTCCACGCTCAAGCCTTTTCTCTACGCGCAGGCGATCGCCGAACAACGCCTTACCGCCGCTTCGCTGATCGAAGACTCGTCCTCGCAGATCCAGACCGCCGGCGGGCTCTACATCCCGCAGAACTACGACCGCCAGTTCAAGGGCCATGTCTCGGCGCGCACCGCGCTGGGTGCCTCGCTCAATGTGCCAGCCGTGCGCACGCTGGTGATGGTGTCGCCCGAGGCCTTCCACAAGCAGCTCCGGGCGGCAGGCCTGCCTTTGAAGGAAAGCGGCGACTACTACGGCTACAGCCTGGCGCTGGGCAGCAGCGAGGTCTCGCTGCTGGCACTGACCAATGCCTACCGCACACTCGCCAACGGCGGGCGTTATTCTCCGATCGCCCTGAGCTTGTCGAAGGGTCGCCCTGCGATCTTCGAAGGGTATGCCATAAAGCAGATGGCTTCTACAGGCTCAGCCCAAACGGGACAGGCGCCCGCCATCGACCCGCGCGCCGCCTTCATCGTCACCGACATCCTGAGCGACCCGCTGGCGCGCGCCCGCACCTTCGGCACCGACAGCGTGCTGGCCACGCGATTCTGGACCGCCGTCAAAACCGGCACCAGCAAGGATATGCGCGACAACTGGGCCATCGGTTACTCGCGGCGCTACACCGTCGGCGTCTGGGTCGGCAACGCCAGCGGCGCGCCCATGCAGAACGTCAGCGGCAGCAGTGGCGCGGCGCCAGTCTGGGCGACGCTGATGCGGCATTTGCACCAGCACGAAAGCAGCCGCGCGCCTGCGCCACCCGCCGGCGTGCTGCAAAGCCGCGTCAGTTTCGCCCACCCAGGCAACACGCCCCTCGAAGCGGCCCGCAGCGAATGGTTTATCCGGGGCACGGAACAAGCCCTGTTTGCTATTGATTCAGGAGCTGCTAGCGCACAACCAGAAAGGGCTGGAGGCCAAAAAGGCTTGAAGTCTGCGATCCATGCCCAGGATACAGCGCCACGCATCACCGCACCCGCTTCCGGCACCATCCTGGCGCTGGACCCGGACATCCCGCCCACCCGCCAGCGCGTGAACTTCAGCGCCGAAGGCCGCAACCTGCGCTGGCTGATGGACGGCAAGGAGTTTGCCAGGGGCAACAGCGCACAGTGGCTGCCCTGGCCGGGCCGGCATGTGGTCCAACTGGTGAACAGCGGCGGTGGGGTGCTCGATGAAATCCGGCTCGAGGTGCGGGGCGCCGGGGTGTTGGCCAGCGCCCCATCAAAATAATTTCATGGCGGCGACGGCGTAATTCACGCCCAGGGGCGGGCAGCCCGCTACCATCAGCTCTCCAAGGAGACAAGTTCATGCCCGTGATCACCACCATCGAAGACCTGCGCGTCCTCGCCAAAAAGCGCGTGCCGCGCATGTTTTACGACTACGCCGATTCGGGCTCATGGACGGAAAGCACCTACCGCGCCAACAGCAGCGACTTCCAGGCCATCAAGCTGCGCCAGCGCGTGGCGGTCAACATGGAAAACCGCAGCACCGCCACGCAGATGATCGGCCAGGACGTGGCCATGCCGGTGGCAATTGCGCCCACCGGGCTGACCGGCATGCAGCATGCCGACGGCGAGATCCTGGGTGCGCGCGCGGCTAAAAAATTCGGCATCCCGTTCACACTCTCGACCATGAGCATCTGCTCGATCGAGGACATTGCGCAGGCGACCGACCGGCACCCCTTCTGGTTCCAGCTCTATGTCATGAAGGACCGCGGCTTCATCGAGCGCCTGATTGACCGCGCCAAGGCCGCCAACTGCTCGGCGCTGGTGCTGACGCTGGACCTGCAAATCCTCGGCCAGCGCCACAAGGACCTCAAGAACGGCCTGTCGGCGCCGCCCAAACTGACCGTCGCCAACATCCTCAACCTGATGACCAAGCCGCGCTGGTGCCTGGGCATGGCCGGCACCTCGCGCCGGCAGTTCGGCAACATCGTGGGCCATGTGCAGGGTGTGGACAACATGGGTTCGCTGTCGGAATGGACCGCCAAGCAGTTCGACCCCGGCCTGAACTGGGGCGACGTCGAGTGGATCAAGAAACGCTGGGGCGGAAAACTGATCCTCAAAGGCATTCAGGACATCGAGGACGCGCGCCTGGCGGTCGACTCGGGCGCTGACGCGCTGATCGTCTCGAATCACGGCGGGCGCCAGCTCGACGGCGCCGAGTCGTCGATACGCGCCCTCCCGGCCATCGTCGACGCCGTCGGCCACCAGATCGAGGTGCACATGGACGGCGGCATCCGCAGCGGACAGGATGTGCTCAAGGCGCGCGCACTGGGCGCCAAAGGCACTTACATCGGCCGCTCTTTCCTCTACGGCCTGGGCGCCATGGGTGAAGAAGGCGTGACCAAGGCGCTGCAAATCATCCACCGCGAGCTGGACCTGACGATGGCCTTTTGCGGCCACACCAACATCGAGACGGTGGACAAAGGCATTTTGCTGCCGGGCACCTTCCCGACCTGACCCGAACAAACGGGTTCAGGCTGGGGAATGCCCCGATGACAGGCCTCCTCCAAAGAAATAAGCTTGCTTATCAATTGCCGAGGCGCTTTTTTCATGAACTCCCCCCAGGAACCTGCGGTCGACACCCCACCGGTGCGCCGCTTCAAGGACCCCGGCTATGCCGAGGTCGCACCGACGCTGGCCGGCTTGCGCCAGCGTATCGACACGCTGGACGAGCAGATCGTCGCGCTGCTGGCCCAGCGCGCGCTGTGCGTGCGTGACGCCACCCGCTTCAAGCGCGACAGCTTTCAAGTGGCCGCACCGGCGCGCCAGGCCCAGGTGTTTGCACGCGTGCGTGCCCTGGCCGCGCCCCATGAAGCCGCCTTCCCCGGTCTGTCCGATATCGTCGAATCCACCTACCGCACCCTGGTCGCCGGCTACATCGCCGGTGAAGGGGATTTTTTCCACGAAACAGAATTGATCACCCCATGAACACCTGCACCGCCCCCCGTTTTCCCCTCACCCGCCTGCTGGCACGTTGCGCCATGGCGGCCACTGTCGCGCTGGCCACGGCCGGCGCCATGGCACAACAAGCGTGGCCGAACAAGCCCGTGCGCATCATCGTGCCCTACGGCGCGGGCTCCTCGCCCGACGTGATCGCGCGCATCGTGGCCGAAAAACTCTCGCCGCGCCTGGGCCAGCCGGTCGTCATTGAAAACCGCGCCGGTGGCGGCGGCAACAACGGCACCGGCATGGTCGCCAAGGCGGCCGGTGACGGCTACACCTATGTCATCAGCACCAACGGCCCGCTGGTCTACAACACCGTGCTGTACAAAAAGCTGCCCTACGACCCGTTCACCGAGCTGCGCCCGGTGGTGCTGGCGGGCGGCCAGGCCAATATCTGTGCGGTGCGTTCGGATTCCGGTATCACCACGCTCAAGGAGCTGGTCGCCGCGATGAAGAAGGAGCCCGGCAAGTTCAACTTCTCGTCCACCGGCGTCGGCAGCCTGTCGCAACTCGGTGTGGAATTGCTCAAGGTCAAGACCGACACCTTTGCCGTGCATATTCCCTACGCCTCCTCGCCGCTGGCCATCCTGGCCATCCTGCAGGGCGACGTACAGTTTGCCTGCGTGCCCGCAGTCGCGGTGATCCCGCAGGTCAAGGCCGGCAAGATGCGCACGCTGGCCGTGTCCACGGCCAAGCGCAGCCAGCTCACGCCCGACATCCCGACCATGAAGGAAGCCGGCCTGCCTGAAATCGAAAATCTCGCCTGGATGGCCATCATGGCGCCGGCCAGCACGCCCAACGACATCGTGCAGCGCATGAACCAGGAAATCAACGCCGTGCTGGCCATGCCCGATGTCAAGGAAAAACTGCATGCCCAGTACATGGAACCCATTGGCGGCTCCGAGCAGGACCTGCAGCGCTTCATGCAGCAGGAATTGCGGGTGATGACCCCCGTCATCAAGCGCACCGGCATCTCCATTGAATGATCAATTGATCATCAGGTAAGGCGGACATGATCGCCCTGCGCATCGAGCGCAGTGCCGCCACCGCGGCGCAGGCCGGGCAGGCGCTGGCGCTGCTGGAGCAGCAGCCCGGCATCTATTTTGGCGTCGACGCGGGCATCCACGGCCTGCACCCGCTGCAGGCCACGCTGCTGACCACCCCTGCGCTGGCCCTGCATCTTTACGGTGACGGACTCGCGGTTGAAGCGCACACCGGCTTCGGCCGCCGCCTGCTGGCCCAGCCCGCACTTGCAAGCTGGCAGGCCGGGCTGAGACGCGGGCCCGGCGCCTGCACGCTCAGCGCGCTGCGCGGGTTTTTGGCCTGCTTTGCGCCTTCGCCCGATGTTTTGCTGCTGGGCGCGTTGCCCTTTGCGGCGCATTGCCTGGCGGCGGGCGACACACGGGCCGATGCCCTGGGCGTTCTTTTTTTCGGCGAGCAATTGTTCAGGCGCGATGCGGCGGGCGCCTGGCAGTTGCTGCGTTTGAGCCTCGACGGTGTGCCGAGCGATGACGCAGCTGCTCCACCCGCCGCCACGGCTGCACCGGTGTCCACCTCGCCGGAACCGCAGGACGATCACCCGCCCGGCGGCTACGCCGACATGGTGCGGCGCGCGCTGGCCCGCCTGGAGGGCAGCGCACTGGTGTCCCTGACACTGAGCCAGAGTTACCGTCGCCGCGTGTTGATGCCGGCGGTACAGGCGTTCGAACGGCTGCGCGCAGCCAATCCGGCGCCGGCCAGTTTTTTTGTCAACGACGGCAGCGGGCTGCGCCTGTTCGGCGCCTCGCCTGACCTGCAGCTTGTCATCAGCGCGGGCACGGTCCAGAGCCTGCCGGTCTGCGGCACGGTGGCGCGCCGGCCCGGCGCCACCGGTGAAGCCGAGTCGCTGCGCGAACTGCTCAATGAAGAAGTGGATGCCGCCTCGCTCGCGGTGTGCACCGACGCCCTGCGCAACGATCTGGCGCCGCTGTGCGTGCCCGGATCGCTGCAACTGCTGAACCGCCGCCACCCGATGTCACTGGCCACCGTGGTGCATGCGGTGGACCGCCTCGAAGGAAAACTGCGTGAAGGCGCCGATGCCTGGGACGCTATCGCCGCCACGGCCGCGCCGGTGATGGTGACCGGCACGCCGCGCAAGCAAGCGCTGCAGGCCATTGACCAGCTTGAAGCCAGCCCGCGCGGCTGGTATGGCGGGCTGGTGGTGCAGGTCGCCAGCAATGGTGATGCGCTGGCGGGCACCATCCTGCGCGCTGCAGCGGTTCACAACGGCGTGGCCGAAGTGCGCACCGGCGGCGACCTGATGGCCGACTCCTCCCCCGAGCGCGAGGAGCAGGAGTCGCGGCTCAAGACGCGGTCGCTGTGGCGCGCCTTCGGCCTGGAAACAAGCGCCACCGAAACGGCGGCTGCGCAGGAGATTGGCGCGCCGGAGGCAGTCCGGTTGATTGACGCGGCGGACCCTTTCGGCCAGTCCCTGCGCGATTGCCTGTTGGGTCTGGGCATGGTCCTCCGTGACGATGCCGCATGTGCCGTGCTGGTCGGTGCGCCCGCCCCCGCCGATGTCCCGCAGCAGCAACTGGTCGCCATCGGCGATGCAGCCTTGCATGTGCTGGGCCATTCAGGACTTGCCGTTCAGCCCATCCCGCCCGAACATGGACGTGTGCTGAGCTGCAGCGCCGCCGCAGATGCGCCCTGGACCGACACCGGCCCTTTTACCGCAGCGCGTTATGCCAGCCTGGCCCTGTCGCCCAGCGCGTTGCCGACCGGCTGGCAGGTCTGGGTATGCGATGAGCGGGCCCAACCGGTCGCGCTGGCCCATGCCGGCAGGCGGCTGGTGTGCCTGCTGTTTCGCCCGGATTCGATGCTGTCCGATCCGAAGGCGCGGCAGGTGCTGCGCGCGGCGCTGGCCTTCGCGGCCGCGCCGGCAGACAACACCGGCCGCTGATCGGGCTATGCTTGCCGGGTGAGCGAATCACCTCCTGCACCCCCTTCTTCTGCGGCCCGGCTGCGCCGCATTGCCCACCTCGACATGGACGCTTTTTTTGCGTCCATCGAGCTGCTGCGTTACCCGCAGCTCAAGGGCCTGCCGGTGGTCATAGGCGGCGGGCGGCGCAAGGTCGACGAGGCCATACGCGCCGACCCGGAACGCGCGCTGCGTTTCATCCCGGTCGCCGAATTCCCGCTGCTGAAAGACTATGTGGGTCGCGGCGTCATCACCACCGCCACCTATGCCGCGCGCCAGTTTGGCGTGGGTTCTGCCATGGGCATGATGAAGGCCGCCAAACTCTGCCCGCAAGCGATTGTGCTGCCGGTGGACTTTGACGAGGTGCGCAAATACTCGCGCCTGTTCAAGAGCACCATCATGGAGATCGCGCCGGTGATGCAGGACCGTGGCGTCGACGAGGTTTATATCGACTTCACCGAGGTGCCGGGCGGGCAGCGCGAGGGCGGGCGTGTGCTGGCGCGGCTGATCCAGAAAGCGATTTTCGAGGCCACCGGCCTGACCTGCTCGATCGGCGTGGCGCCAAACCGGCTGCTGGCAAAGATGGCCAGCGAGTTCAACAAGCCCAACGGCATCTCGATTGTTCACGAGGCCGACCTGCAGGACAAAATCTGGCCGCTCAACGTGCGCAAGATCAACGGCATCGGCCCCAAGGCCGGCGAGAAACTCGCGAAACTGCACATCCACACCATCGGCGAGCTGGCCGCGCAGGACGTGGGCTGGCTGGTCGACAACTTTGGCAAGGCCACCGGCGCCTGGATGCATGCGGTGGCCTGGGGCCGCGATGACAGCCCGGTCGTGACCGAAAGCGAGCCGGTCAGCATGAGCCGCGAGACGACTTTCGAGCGCGACCTGCATGCGGTGCGCGACAAGGCGGCGCTGGGCGCGATCTTCACCGACCTGTGCACGCGACTGGCCGACGATTTGCAGCGCAAGGGCTATGTCGCCAAAACCATAGGCATCAAGCTGCGGTATGACGATTTCAAAATCGCCACACGAGACCAGACGGCAGAGTCCTATACCTCGGACGCCCGGACCATACGCAAAATTGCCGGGCTGTGCCTGAAGCGCGTGCCCTTGAACCAGCGTTTGCGCCTGCTGGGCGTGCGGGCGGCCACACTGGTGAAAGCCGGAGAAATTCCGGTTGATGAGCCAAATCGGCCTTCAGCCACCACGCAGCAAGGGAAAGCAGCTATAAACTTTATAGCAAATGACCAGCTTTTCTGAAACCGGCCTGACCGCCGCGTTTATTTGAGCGTGGCCAAGTAGGCAATCAGGTCGGCCCGCTCCCGTGCATCGTCCACCTGAAAACCCATGCGCTGACCGGCCACCAGGTCTTCCGGGTCTTCCAACCAGGCATTCAGGGTTTGCGGGGTCCAGCGCAGGCGCGACTGCGCCAGCTCATCCGAGTATTTGTAACCCTTGAGGCTACCGACCCGGCGGCCCATTACGCCACGGTGCGCGGGGCCAATCTTGTTGCTGTCGACGGCATGGCAGGCGGTGCAGCGGGCCTGGTAAAGCGCCATACCGCGCTGTACATCGCCAGGCGGTGGTGTGCGCCACTCTCTCGTGCCCGTGTTCTGGGCCAGGGCCAACCCGCCACTCAGAAGGCTGATCAGGGCCAGCCCCCAGAAAGCGGCCTGAAAGGCCCGCCGGGGCCGGACGCTTGTAGCGGAGTCGAGATGCATGAAAAGGGTGCTCCTGAAAAACGGCGTCATCAACGATGTGTAGCCGGCCATACAGCCTTTACGCGATATCTGCCGCCATGGATTCGCCATTCACCAATGTAGTGCGGAAATGAGACACCCCCAAAAAGAAAGATCCGTGCTTTGAATCCAGTCCATCATGAACATCGTATCGAGTGGGTACATCTGATTACATTTCCGCCCTTCAACGATTTTTTTACTTAAAAAGCGTCCCATGAAACTCAAATTTGCCCCTCACCTTATCGCCGCCTGCACCGCCGTGATCTGCGCCGGCGCCAGTGTCTCTGCCCACGCCGAGACCGGCAAGCTTCTGCTCACTGGCGGCGTCAGCAGCATCGACGGCGCGGCCGGCGGTGGCCTGACCCCGTGGGCCGTGATCGGCAGCAATGCCACCGAAGGCGAAATCGGCGGCACCGCGTTTGTCACCACCGCCCGCACCAAGGACTACGGCCTGAACGTTGTCGGCGCATCTGTCGGCATCCATGACCGTTATGAATTGTCGATCGCCCAACAGGACTTCAAGACCGGCATCACCGGCACCGCGCTGGGCTTGCCGGGCCTGCACTTGAAACAATCCATTGTGGGCGCCAAGGTGCGCGTCGCGGGCGACGCCATCCTCGACAGCGACTCGCTGATGCCGCAAGTGGCGGTCGGTGTCGAGTTCAAGAGACTTGGCTCCACCGGCCTGGACGGCACCTTGCGTGCACTGGGCGTCAAACGTGACGGCGTCGACCTGTATGTCAGCGCCACCAAACTTTTCCTGGGCCAGAGCCTGCTGGTCAACGGCACCTTGCGCGCGACCAAGGCCAACCAGAATGGCCTGCTCGGTTTTGGCGCCACCCTGGGCGGCGGCGGAAACGACAGCTACAGCCTGCAGCCCGAATTCTCGGTGGCCTACCTGATCAGCAAGAACGTGGCCATAGGCGCGGAATACCGCTTCATGCGCAACAAGCTGGAAACCGCCGGTCGCGCCGCCGGCCTGGGCAACGGCCTGCGCTCTGAAGACTGGAAAGACATCTTCATCGCCTGGGCGCCGAACAAAAACGTCTCGGTCACGCTGGCCTATGTGGACCTGGGCGTGATCGTTCCGGCCACCACCGCGAGCCGCAAGCAAACCGGCTACTACCTGTCGGCCCAGCTCGCTTTTTGAAGCTGCCAATACGCGCCCCTCTCAACCCCCAAGGAACTGACATGAAAAAAACCCTTCTCTCCCTCGTGCTGGCAGCCGCCGGCGTGCTGATGGCCGGCGCATCCATCGCGCAAACTGCATCCAGCGACCAGCTCTACAAGGCCTTTGGCGAAAAAGCCGGCCTGGTTTCGTTGATGGACGACTTCATGGTCCGGCTGCTGGCCGATCCGCGAACCGGCCCGCACTTCAAGCCCTCCAACCAGCAGCGCGTCAAAGAGCAATTGGTCGACCAGTTGTGCTCGCTGTCGGGCGGCCCCTGCGTCTACAAAGGCGCCGACATGAAAAGCGCGCACGCCAACCTGGACATCAAAAAGTCCGACTTCAATGCGCTGGTCGAGGTACTGCAGCAAAGCATGGACGCCAAAGGCATCCCTTTCCGCACGCAAAACCAGATGCTGGCATTGCTCGCACCGATGCACCGCGATACCATCACCGTTCGCTAACCCGCCTAACCGATTGCCCTCATCATGAAAAAATCCATCGTCTCCCTGGCGCTTTTCGTCCTGACCGGCTGGGCCAGTGCCGGCAACTTGCAGGTGCTGGTGCTGGACAAAGAGGGCAAGCCCGTGCCGGACGCCGTGGTGGTGGTCGTGCCCGTCAACAAGGGCACGCCAAAAACCGCGCTGCCGACGCAGGTGACGATCACCCAGGAAAAAATGCGCTTCATTCCGGCGATCAGCGTGGTGGCGGTGGGAACCAAGGCCTTGTTTGTCAACAACGACCCCTGGGAGCACCATGTGCGCGCCTCGGCTGCCGGTTTCGCCCAGTTCAACGCCGCGAGCAGCGGTGGGTTTGAGCTGCGGCTGGACGGCAAGCCCGAGGGCAAACCGGGCAAAACCGCCGAAGCGGTGTTTGAAAAAGCCGGGGCTGTGCTGCTGGGCTGCCATATCCACGGCTCCATGCGTGGCAATGTGTATGTCAGCGATTCGCCCTGGGCCGTGCTGACGGGTGCCGATGGCATCGCCAATATCGAGCAGATTCCCGATGGCGGAGCCCAGATCAAGGTCTGGCATGCGGACCAACTGCTCGACATCGCACCGCAGCAGACCACCGTCAGCGCAACCCCCGGCAAAGCCACGATGCAGCTCACCGTGGTGCCGCGCCGACGCCGGATCTGAGCCCGCAGCGGCGACCGGGCCGCAACTGTGTTGACATCAGCTTTCTGAATACTTACATTGAAGTCTCCACGGAGGCTTCATATGGCGCACTCGTCGACACCGCTGGTCAGCCGGCGCCTCAGCCTGGCGGAGTTGCAGCGCATCAAGCAATGGCATATCGCGCACAAAGGCGAGCACCCGCTGGAATATCAAACCTGGGACATGATCCTGATGCTGTGGGTCATGGGCTGGGTCGGCTGGCTGCCGGCCTTTGCACTGGACATCCCGCTGGCCTACCCGCTGTGCCTGCTGGGCATGGCCGCACCGCAGCTGTATGTGCACTGGCGCGCCCGCGCCCATGCGCGCGGCCGTCTCAGGTGTGACTGGCTGGACGCGGCTTACTGACTTACATTGGCAGGCATGAACCCACTGACCTGCTTTTCCCTGTCCACCTCCGGCCACATCGCGCACCTGGTGCTCAATCGCCCCGAGGCGATGAACACCATGCACCCGACTTTCTGGCGTGAGCTCGACGAGGCGCTGACCCGCATCAACACCGCCGGCCAGGCGCGTGTGCTGCTGATCTCCAGCACCGGCAAACACTTCAGCGCTGGCATGGCACTGGAGACTTTTGGCGGCGCCATCAGCATGGACGACCAAAGTCCCGAGGGCCGCGCCGCGATGTTCGACCTGCTGGCCGGCATGCAGGCGACGTTTACCAAGCTGGAAAGCCTGCGCATCCCGGTGATTGCCGCCATCCAGGGCGGCTGCATAGGCGGCGCGGTCGACATGGTGACGGCCTGCTGCATCCGTTACGCCACCGCCGATGCATTTTTCTGCATCCAGGAAATCAACATCGGCATGGTCGCCGACGTCGGCACGCTGC
>JAZKGR010000044.1:0-3881 GCA_040385775.1 Pseudomonadota bacterium | reverse complement strand
GGCTGCCCCATCAGGGTGCTGAGTGCTTGCCCTTACGTAGTTCCCGCGATGGACACCGGCTTTCGGCTTTGTAAACTGGGCAAGTCACTCAAAGGAGACTTTTTATGAAACGCCTGCTCGTACTCGCCCTCGCCGCGACATCCCTTTTTGCCCATGCGCAAACCTATCCCGGTTCCAAGCCGGTTTCCATCGTTGTCCCGTTTGCAGCCGGCGGCCCGACCGACCGCGTGGCACGCGACCTGGCCGAAGCCATGCGCAAGGCCATGGGCGGCAACGCCAACTTTGTGGTCGAAAACGTCAACGGTGCCGGCGGCACGATTGGTGCCACCAAGGTCGCCAAAGCCAACCCGGACGGCCACACCCTGCTGCTGTTTCATATCGGCATGGCAGCCACGCCGGCCCTGTACCGCAAGCTGCAGTACAAACCCCTGGAAGACTTCGAATACCTCGGCCTGGTCAATGAAGTTCCGATGACCCTGATCGGCAAGCCCCAATTGCCGGCCAACACCTACCGCGACTTCGAAAACTACATCAAGGCCAACTCGGGCAAGCTCAACATTGCCCATGCCGGTCTCGGTTCAGCGTCTCACCTGTGCGGCCTGATGTGGCAATCGGCGATCAACGCCAAGGAAGCCATGACCACCATTCCTTTCGGCGGCACCGGCCCGGCGATGAATGCGCTGGTCGGCGGCCAGGTTGACCTGATGTGCGACCAGACCACCAACACCACCGGCCAGATCGAAGCCGGCCGCGTCAAGGCTTTTGCCGTGACCACCGCCAAGCCGCTGTCCAAACACAAGCTGCTCAAGGACTACCCGTCGCTGCAGGAAATGGGCCTCAAGGGCTTTGACCTGACCATCTGGCACGGCCTGTATGCCCCCAAAGGCACGCCCCCTGCTGTCCAGGCCCAGTTGAACAACGCCCTGAAAATCGCGTTGAAGGATCCTGAATTCATGAAAAAGCAGGACGGCCTGGGTGCTGTGGTCGTGACCGACAAACGCATGGAGCCCGCCGCGCACAAGGCTTTTGTTGCAGGCGAAATCGCCAAACTCAAGCCGGTGATCGACGCCGCCAAGCAGTTCGCGGACTGATCCGTTCTTCTGCTTCCCGACAAGCCACCCCGCGCAAGCCGGGTGGCTTTTTTGTGTCTGCTCGGCGACCCCTGGCCGGGATTGCACCGATGGATCAACCCGCCACCGGGCGCTAAAGTGGTGCATCACCACCCCGTCATCGCAGAGGAATCAACATGCATGCATTTTTCAAGTCAAATCGCCGCTTGGCCCTTACCAGTATTGCCTTGGCAGCTATCGGTTTTATAGCAACCTCAGCTACCGCCCAAAGCGCTTGGCCGAACAAGCCGGTACGCATCGTGGTGCCGTTTGCGCCCGGCGGCACCACCGACATCCTGGCCCGCGCCGTGGCGCCGGAACTGGCAAAAGCTTTTGGGCAATCCTTCGTGGTCGATAACCGGGCCGGTGCCGGTGGCAACGTGGGCGCCGACCTGGTCGCCAAGTCACCGGCTGACGGTTACACCCTGCTGATGGGCACCGTCGGCACCCATGGCATCAACAAGTCCATCTATGCCAAGATGCCGTTTGACCCGCAAAAGGACTTCGCACCGATCACGCTGGTGGCCGGCGTGCCCAATGTGATGGTCATGAACACGGAGAAGGCGGCCAAGCTGGGCATCAACAACGTGGCCGACTTTGTCAAATACGCCAAAGCGAACCCCGGCAAGCTCAGCATGGCATCCAGCGGCAATGGCACATCCATCCATCTCGCCGGCGAGTTGTTCAAGTCGCAAAACGGCATCTTCATGACCCACATTCCCTACCGCGGCTCCGGCCCGGCGCTGCTGGACATGATTGGCGGCAACGTGGACGTGATGTTCGACAACCTGCCCTCGGCGATGCCGCAGATCAAGGGAGGCAAGCTCAAGGCTTTTGCCGTGACCAGCGCCGAGCGTTCCGGCGCCATGCCTGAGCTGCCGACTGTCGCAGAAGCCGGCAAGCTCAAGGGTTTTGAAGCCAGCAGCTGGTTTGGCCTGCTGGCACCCGCCGGTACGCCGCCCGAGATTGTCAGCCGCATCCAGCAGGAAGTGGCCAAAGCCCTGGCCACCCCCGCCATCAAGGAAAAAATGCTGGCTCAGGGCGCCATTCCCAGCGGCAACACGCCGCAGGAGTTTGCCAAGCTGATCGACTCCGAAATCACCAAATGGGCCCAGGTCGTGAAGGTCTCAGGCGCGAAGGTCGATTAACGACTGGCGAGTTACAGGCGCCGCGGGTCCGGCTTTGACGGCCCGCAGGCTGGCGGCTGCGGCTCCGAGCCCGCTTGAGCGGGCTTGGACAGACGCCAGATGCGCTGCCTCTGGCAGCGCGGCGCCCTGCAAGGGCAGCGGTCCCTTTTCAAACGCAAGGGGCAGGCAGTCGCCGCAGGCTCGCAGTGAGCGAGCGTGGCGGCAGTATGTCTAGACCCCCCAGACCACCTCATGACCGGCCTTGTGGTTGCGCTCCAGCATGTCGATAAATGGCACGGCGCGCTGGCGCAGGCCCAGACCCTCGCCAGAGGCGGGGGCGTCCTTGTCATCCTGGTCGCGGGACTCTTCGAGCGTGATGGCGGCCTGCAGGGCGGCGATGGCGGCCGGCATTTGCTCGGGCAGGATGATGCCCTTGGGACCGGCGTCCTTGCCAATGATCTCCAAAACGCTGCGGCCATTGGCCTCCAGCATGATCAGGTCACCGGCAGCTTTGGACTTGAATTTGTACAGCATGGGAAAGCTCCTGGGTGTTGTATGAGTCCATTTGATTATGAAACGCCCTCCAGACCAAGTCTGTAGGCTGCTTTCCCGTGATGCGCCATCGAGGTGCAGCCCTGACGCAAAATACCGGCCTATGCTTAATATTCCGACCGCCCCGAAACCCACCGTGCAGGCGCTGAGCCAGGACGGCCTGCGGCTGCTGTCCCCTGCGGATCTGGCTGCGGCACTTCCACCAGGTTGGGTTCAAGACTGGACCGCGCTGGCTACCTCCTGGGATGATTTGCCACCGGATGCCCATCTGAAAGACGGCGGCCACTACCGCAAGCGCCGGCACAGCTGCTTCATCCAGGACCTCGCCGGTGGCCAGCTGGCGCAGACACCGCATCGCGCCCACTGGCAACCCACCGACTACAACGCGCTGCACGGCGGTTTCGAGCGCTGGTTCGAGCCGGTGGAGGCGGGCGTCGCCGCCGCGCCGGCCTGGACCACGCTGCTGGCAGAACTCGGCCGGTTGTTCGCGCAGGTGCGGCCGGTGGAGCGCTGGTTCATCGAGGCACACCAGTTCCGTATCGACACTGCAGGCGGCGTGGGCCGCCCCACACCGGAGGGCGCCCACCGCGACGGCGTGGACTTTGTGGTGGTGATGCTGATTGCGCGCCAGGGCGTCAAGGGTGGCGAAACCCGCGTCTTCGACGCCAACGGGCCGCAGGGCCTGCGCTTCGTGATGCAGGCGCCGCTGACCACGCTGCTGCTGGACGATGCCCGCGTGATTCACGAAACCACGCCCATCCTGCCGCTGCAGGCCGGCACGCTGGACGGCCACCGCGACACCTTGGTGCTGACCTACCGGGCGGGTGACTTTCAAGCACCTTGAGACCCCACGTTCGCGCACTGCGTGCTGCTCTCCGCAGCTTGCCGGCCGGCAACGCAGGACCCGCGGCAGTTCGGATGCGTCGGGGCAGCGTTAACCATGAGGCCCTGAACCGTAAAAGCGCTTGACGAAAATAGTTTAAACCTAAACAATTAAGATTCGATCAATCATTTGAACGGGTCTTATGCACATCCTTTGCCTGGGCGGCGGGCCCGCCGGCCTGTACTTCGCACTGCTGATGAAGCTGCAGGA
>JAZKGR010000043.1:0-19616 GCA_040385775.1 Pseudomonadota bacterium | reverse complement strand
CATCCGGCGCCCCCGGTGGCGCCGGATGTGCGCGCAGCAACACGGCCTTGATGCTCAGACCGTCAGGCAGGTGTTGCGGCACACCGAGCTCGCGATTCACATGGACGCTGCCGGCCAGCAGCACCACGGTCTTGCCGGGCAAGGCGGCCTGTTGAATCGTGCGGGCCATGCT
This sequence comes from Pseudomonadota bacterium, assembly GCA_040385775.1. Taxonomy (GTDB): domain Bacteria; phylum Pseudomonadota; class Gammaproteobacteria; order Burkholderiales; family Burkholderiaceae_C; genus Polaromonas. The sequence continues at coordinate 19,444 of JAZKGR010000043.1, read as the reverse complement.
GATGTCACGCGCCACCTGGATGCGTGTCATCGGCGAAATCTGGCTCTCCGGCAGCAGCTCACAGTGGCCCGAGCGCATCAATTGCTGCTGGGCTTTGAGCGCCGGACCGGGCAGCCGGGTATCGAGCTGTGTGTCGGCCATGGCGCTGCGCATCTGCGCCGCCGGCAGGTTGGCGCCCAGCACCGGCACGCCGGCCTTGACTGCCACCATCACCGCCGGTCCGTAGGCTGCCCAGGGCCAGCTTTTGCTGTTCCAGCCCAGCGCCTCCTGCACCTGCAGTTGCGTACTGTTGGATTTGAGCGCGGCGGTGCTGCGGCCGGCATCGGCCATTTCGAGCGCCAGCGCGCCGAGCTTGCCGTCCACGGCCAGCCGCGCCACCACATGCTGGTGGATGTGCTGGTGTTCGGCGGCATCGTGCTGCTCGCCCAGCAGCACCACGTCGGCCGGCAGCAGGGCATCGGTGCGCACGGTGATGTCGTTGGGCGCCTCCGGGAACAGCCGGGGCTCGGGCACGCGCGCGCAGGCTGACAGCATGACAAGCAGGGCGCAGGCGATCCATCGCGAGGACGGAGAAGGCATGGTGGATGGATTCATACTAGGATCATCGTAAAGCCTGTCGGCCGGTCGTCCAGTTTCCTTCTTCCATTTCCCTGTTGACCTTGTTGATGCCCGTCAAGCCTTTCCACATTGCGTGGACCCTGCTGCTCGCGCTGGCCGCCGCCGGCCTCTGTGTCTACCTGCGCACGCCCCTCCCCTGGATGATAGGCCCGCTGCTGGCCACCGCCTGTGCGTCGGTGGCGGGTGCACCCACCCGCAGCTGGCCGCCGCTGGGCAACCTCGGCCAGTGGGTGATCGCCGTCGCGCTGGGGCTTTATTTCACGCCGCAAGTCACCGCGCTGGTGGCCAGCCTGTGGTGGGCCATCGCGCTGGCGATTGCCTGGGCGCTGGTGCTGGGGCTGGCGTTTGGCGCCTGGCTGCACCGTATCAATGCGCGGTCCATGCCCGAGGTGGCGCCGGCGGCGATGCGGGCCACCAGTTATTTCGCCGGTGCGATTGGCGGGGCCTCGGAGATGACCTTGCTGGCTGAACGCGCCTACGCGCGCACCGACCTGGTCGCCGCGTCACACGGGCTGCGCCTGCTGCTGGTGACGGTGACGGTGCCCTTTGCCATGCAGTTCAGCGGCCTGCACGGCCTGGACCTGAACCCGCCGGTGCTGCGCGCGGTGCAGTGGCCGGGTTTTGCGGCGCTGGCCTTGGCCACCGCCCTGGGCGCCTGGGCGATGCAGCGGCTGGGGCGCACCAACCCCTGGTTCATGGGCCCGCTGCTGGTGTCCATGGGGCTGACGATGGCCGGTGTGTTTCTGTCGGGCATTCCGCAATGGCTGACCAACGGCGCGCAACTGCTGATTGCAGTGAGCCTGGGCGTGCGGTTTTCGAGGGCGTTTTTACATGCCGCGCCGCGCTGGCTGGTGTCAGTGGCGCTGGGAACGCTGGGGATGATCGCGCTCTGCAGTGGCCTCGCCTGGTTGCTGACCTTCGCGACCGGCTTGCCGCTGGCGACGCTGATTCTGGGCACCTCGCCAGGCGGCATCGCCGAGATGGCGATCACCGCCAAGGTGCTGCAGCTCGGGGTGCCGGTGGTGACGGCGTTTCAGGTGTGCCGGCTGGTGGCGGTGCTGGTGCTGGTCGCGCCCCTGTACCGCTGGCTGTACCCGGCTGCTGCGACTCCCGTCAGCTAGTGCAGGGAGACCGGGGTGTGCGCCAGCTCGGCGTAACCCTCGAGGGTGTCTTCGATTTCTTCTTGCGTGGGCGTTTTCTGCTGCCAGACGTTCAGGCGCTGCTGGAACATCTCGGCCCAGGAGCCGTCGAGGTAGACCTCTTTGCCCGAGCGTTTGTCGACGATCTCAAAGCCGTGGCGCGCCAGTTCGGGCACGGCCGGCACCGGCGCGGATTCTTCCGGCGCGTTGGCGTGGATTTGCACCACCACAAATGATTCGGAGTCGTAGAGCATGTGCATAGAGCTTGGGTCCTTGTCCATCAGATAGCAACGAACGGGCCAAGTTCAAGGGCAACAGGGTAAATCCGGAAAATGTGTGAAAAGTCGCACATCCCCGGACAGAAGCGGTTCAAGACGGCTTTTCTGCGACCCGCAGTTGCTGGTCCACAAAATCACCGTTGTGCTGGGTGATGCGGGTACGCACCGGCAGCCAGCCGATCGCGGGGGCAAGCCAGACCTCGACGGTCTGGTCGTAGTCGCGTTGCGGCTTGCGCGTGAGTTTGACGGCGCTGAAGTCGCCGGCCGGCAGGCTGAGTTTTTCCTCGGCTTCGACCACAAAAGTCCAGGTGTCGGCGCTGGTGGGACCGGCGGTGTACAGCGACACCCTGCTGCCGACCGGGTACTTGGCCGGGTCGCCGGCCAGCAGGCTGGCGAGCTGCACAAAAACACTGACGCGGTCCTGCGCGCCTGGCTGCCACGGCACGTCGGGCGAGTTGGCGCTGAAGGTGATCTTGCCTTTGTCGGGCTGAAAATGCGCCGCGCGTTCGCTACGGGATTTGTCCAGGAAACGTGTGGGTGCCAGACCCTCGCCAGTCAGGCGTCCGCTGCTGGCCATGGAGCGCGACCCCAGGCCGAAGGCGCTGACCACCATACTGGTTTCGTAGGCGCTGCCGTCCTGCCGCCAGTCGAGCTGGGCCGTGGCGTGGTAGTCCATGTTTCTGGAGCGCCCGGTCATGCTGTATTTGAGGCGCACGGACCCGGGAATGGTCAGGGCGACGGCTGCCGCCACCGGCGCTGCGGGCGCAGCCTCGGCGGCCGGCGGGCTGGGCTCCGGCGCCGGTGGCGTGCTGGCCACGGCCGGTTCGAATACCGGGGGTGCTATTGATTCAATAGCTGTTGGCGCTTTCTGGACGGGGGCTGGAGCCATATTTGGCTGTAGGCGTGGCGCGGCGGCTGCCCGTCGCGCCGGCGGGGGCGGGGCCTGCAGGGCGGCTGTCGCCTGAGGCGGCTTGATTTCTATGCTGCGCGTGATCAGGGGGCGCAATTGGAGGGGCGGCTCGGCTTCCATGGCCCAGTGGGCCGGCGCGGCTTGCAACAGCAGCACATGGGCGAGCACGACTGCAGCCGTCAGCACCAGCAGGGGGCGCAGCGGCGGCGCTGCGGTTTGCTGTGCTGCCAGGGTGCTCATGCCTGTGCGAAGCCGAGGTCGCTGCTGAGCTGCCGTGCTGCGGCCGACAAGGGTTGCGCCACCGCGCCATTCCAGTCCGTGTCGAAGGTGGCCACCGATCCCATGCACACCACGCCCAGCGCCAGGTGGCCGTCGGCATCGAACACCGGTGCGCAAAAACCGGCCACACCGGGCAGCAAGGTGTCCACCACCCGAGCCAGCCCGCGGCGGCGGACTTCGTCGAGCACGGCCGTGACTTCGGCCATGGTTTTGGGCACATCCTTGCGGCTCAGCTTTTGCAAGCGGGTCAGCTCATCTCTCAGCAAGGGGGGCAGGCGGTCGTGGGACTGGTGGCTGTTGCTCGCCGCAGAACGCTTGCGGCCGCCGGCCGGTTGCGCCATGAAGGCGGAAAAACACAGGCCGGTGGCTGAGGACAACAGCGGCATCACGTCGCCGAGCCGCAAATTGACCGTGACGGCCTGCGGCGACTCTTCCCAGTGCACGATGGTCGGCCCCTGGTTGCCCCAGACGGCGAGTGCCAGGGTCTGGCCGATCTGCTCCATCAGTGGCGCCATGCGCTGGCGCGCGAGTTTGACGCTGTCCAGCCGCGACAGCGAGGCCAGGCCCAGCTTGAGCGCGGCCGGACCCAGGTCGTAACGGGTGGTGCCGGGGTCTTGCGTCACCAGTTCGAGGCGCTGGAAACTCACCAGGTAGCGGTGCGCCTTGGCCGCGCTCATGCCCGCAGCAGAGGCGAGGTCGCGCAACATCAGCGGACCGGGCGAGGCACCCAGCACCTGCAGCAGGCTGAAACCGACTTCCACCGACTGGATGCCGGCGCGCTGCGCGGGCAGGCCGGGCGATGAGGGGGCAGGGCTGGTTTTGCGCTCTTTCATGGAATTCGACTAAAATTGAAAATTACATTTAGGTAAATTGATTTCACTTATCGTAACTCCAGTCCCTCGCCGCGATCCGTCGCGGCGCGCCAAATAACTGCAAAGGAAACAGATGAAGCTCGCAACCTACAAAGACGGCTCCCGTGATGGCCAGCTGGTGGTCGTCTCGCGTGATCTGACGACAGCCCATTATGCGACGGGCATCGCCAGTAAACTGCAGCAGGTGCTCGACGACTGGGGCTTTCTCTCGCCGCAACTGCAGGACCTGTACGACACGCTGAATAACGGCAAGGCGCGCCACGCGTTTCCGTTTGACCCCGCGCAATGCATGGCGCCGCTGCCGCGTGCCTACCAGTGGGCCGACGGCTCGGCCTACATCAACCATGTGGAGCTGGTGCGCAAGGCGCGCGACTCGGACGTACCGGGCAGCTTTTACAAGGACCCGCTGATGTACCAGGGCGGCAGCGACGACTTCATCGGCCCCTGCGACGACGTGGTCTGCCCCAGCGAGGACTACGGCATCGACTTTGAAGCCGAGGTGGCGGTCATCACCGGCGACGTGCCCATGACCAGCACGCCCGAGCAGGCGCTCGAAGGCATTCGTCTGGTGATGCTGGCCAACGATGTGAGCCTGCGCAACCTGATTCCCAACGAGCTGGCCAAGGGCTTCGGCTTTTTCCAGAGCAAGCCGGCAACGGCCTTCAGCCCGGTGGCCGTGACGCTGGACGAACTCGGCGACGCCTGGGACCAGGGGCGTATCAACCTGACCATGCAAAGCACCTGGAACGGCCGCAAGGTCGGCATGTGTGATGCCGGTCCGGAAATGACCTTTCATTTCGGCCAGTTGATCGCCCACATCTGCAAGACGCGCAATGTGCGCGCCGGCTCCATCATCGGCTCGGGCACCGTCAGCAACAAGGGTGTCGAGGCCCAGGGCAAAACCGACTGGCCCAAGGGTTACAGCTGCATCGCCGAAAAACGCGCCATTGAAACCATCCAGGACGGCAAGCCGAGCACCGAGTTCATGAAGTTCGGCGACACCATCCGCATCGAGATGAAGGGCAAGGATGGCGAGCTGGTGTTCGGTGCGATCGACCAGAAGATTGTTGCTGCAGCGCCGCTGAAATAACGCAGGGATGTCATGCCGGACGCGATCCGGCATCCATGCTGTATGACCTGCGACTGGCGCTTGTGCGGCGTGGATTGCGGATCAAGTCCGCAATGACAAGCGGGCGTCTCGCGCTAGCCGGCTGCGCGGGTCTGGGTGATGAAAAGCTGGATGCCGCGCAGCAGCATCTCGACCGAAATCGCCACCAGGATCAGGCCCATCAGGCGTTCAAAAGCCATCACCAGCCTGTCCCCCAGCACCCGCTGGATGCGCTCGGCCAGCACCAGCACCACGGCGCAGACCGCCATGGTCACGCACAGCGCCGCCACCCACTCCATGCGCCGCGCCGGCGCCTGCGAGACCAGCAGCAGCACCGTGGCCAGCGCCGACGGCCCGGCCAGCGCGGGAATGGCCAGCGGCACGATCAGCGGCTCGCCCTGCAGCGGCTCCGCCGCCGCATGGCCGCCCGGGAAAATCATGCGCAGCGCGATCAGGAACAGGATCACCGCGCCGGCGATCTGCAGCGACAGTTCGCTGAGGTTCATCACGCGCAAAAAGCTGTCGCCGACAAACATGAAGGCCAGCAGCAACAGGAAGGCGATCAGCACCTCCCGCAGGATCACAAACGCGCGACGCTCGGGCGCGACATTGCGCAGGGCGTTGGCAAAAATCGGGATGTTGCCCAGCGGATCGGTGATCAGGAGCAGCAAGATCGTCGCCGAGACGAAGGTGTAATTCATTTCAGCCCCCACGGTCGCTCACTGCGAGCCTGCGGCCTTTCCCTGCCCCTTGCACTGGGAAAGGGGCCGCTGTGCGGTAGCGTGCTCGCCGGCCCCGCCTCATGATGCATAGATCGCTTCCAGGTCGCGGAAGCCCTTGATCTCCAGCGGGTTGCCGAAAGGGTCGCAGAAAAACATGGTCCACTGCTCGCCCGGCTGGCCTTCAAAGCGGACTTGCGGCGCGAATAAAAATTCTGTGTTGGCCGCCTGCAGGCGCTGCGCCATGGCCTGCCAGTCGGCCAGCCCCAGCACCAGCCCGAAGTGCGGCATCGGCACCAGCGTGTCGCCCACATGGCCGGTGCGCTCGGTTTTGAACGGCGTGCCCACGTGCAGCGACAGCTGGTGGCCCATGAAATCAAAATCAACCCAGGTGTCTGTGCTGCGGCCCTCGGTGCAACCCAGCACGCCGCCATAAAAGCGGCGCGCCTGGTCGAGATCGGTGACGTTGAAGGCAAAGTGAAACAGGCTTTTCATGGCTGAAGCTTATCAAAGCTGCGCGCTGGACGGCTGTGCAGGGCGATCCCTGATTCCCAGAGGCGGCTGTACGCGGCATGATGGACCGCATGACACCTGACTACACCGCCTACACCACACTCTCCATCACCCGCCGCGGCCCTTTGATAGAAGGCATCGGCTGCGTGCTCGACATCCAGATGAAAGCCCTCAACGGCAAGCTGCCAACCGCCGGGCACGCCGGCCACCGCGAGCTCGCGCAGATCTGGCGCGATGTGGGCAGCGACGACTCGGTGCGCTGCGCCGTGTTGCGCGGCGAGGGGCTGGGTTTTTCCGGCGGCGGCGACCTGTCGCTGGTCCAGGACATGGCCGACGACTTCGAAACCCGCACCCGGGTCTGGAAGGAAGCGCGCGATCTGGTCTACAACGTGATCAACTGCGACAAGCCCATTGTCAGCGCGCTGCACGGCCCGGCGGTCGGCGCAGGGCTGGTGGCGGGCTTGCTGGCCGACATTTCGATTGCGGCGAAAAGCGCGAAGATTGTCGATGGCCATACCCGGCTCGGTGTCGCTGCGGGCGACCACGCCGCGATTGTCTGGCCGCTGCTGTGCGGCATGGCCAAGGCCAAGTATTACCTGATGCTGTGTGAACCGATCAGCGGCGAAGAGGCCGAACGCATCGGCCTGGTGTCGCTGGCGGTCGACGACGACGCGCTCTTGCCCAAAGCCTATGAAGTGGCCGACCGGCTGGCCAATGGCTCACAAACCGCGATCAGCTGGACCAAGTACGCGCTGAACAACTGGCTGCGCCAAGCCGGGCCGGCCTTCGACGCGTCGCTGGCGCTGGAATTCATGGGCTTTGCCGGCCCGGATGTGCGCGAGGGCGTCGCCAGCCTGCGCGAGCGGCGTCCGCCGGCGTATGGCGCCAAAATCTAAACGCTATCAAATCAATAGCTGCTTGCTCCCGTCCTCTATGGGCCAGAGCCCGATTTTTCTTGAAAATGTGCGGGCGATGTCATGAAGCCGCCGGCTTTTTCAAAAACGGGTTGACGCACTGCTGCTACCCTGCACAATGAGACCATGAGGCACAGTGGCCGCTCCGGCCAAGACACCCAAATACCACCAGGAGACAGCCATGAGCAACGCAGACAATCCTTCTTTTGCCGGTTTCGGCAAGCTGGTTCCGGGCTTCGATTTCTTGCAGAACCTGGCCAAGCAGGCCGCCGGCAGCGCCAGCCAGAGCATTCCGCAACTGCCCAACCTCGGCAATTGGGTCGCGCCCACGCTCAATGTCGAGGAGCTCGACAAGCGCATCGAGGAACTCAAGGCGGTGCAGTTCTGGCTGGACCAGAATGCCATGGCGCTGAAAGCTACCATCCAGGCGCTGGAAGTGCAGAAGATGACGCTGGCCACGCTCAAGGGCATGAACTTCAACATGGGCGATGTCGCCAATGCCTTCAAGCTCAAGGTGGCCGACACGGTGGCCGGCGGGGTGCAGAAGGTCGCCGACAAGGCCAAGACTTTTTCGGGGCTGGAGGTGCCGCCCACGAGTTATGACCAGGGCGCGAAGGCCGCTCCCAAATCCAGAGCCGCCAAAAAACCGGAGGCGGCAGCCGCCGCCGGTGTGGTGGACCCGATGCAGTGGTGGGGCGCGCTGACGCAGCAGTTCCAGACGATCGCGACCACGGCGATGCAGGACGCCGCCAAAAAAACCGCGATGAGCGCCACCAAAAACATGGCCACCGGCCTGGCCAAGGATGCGATGAAAACCGCGACCGGCATGGCCACGGGGCTGGCCAAAGGCATGGCGGACTCGGCCGGCAAGACCGTGGCCAAGGGCGCCCGCTCGGCCATGAACACGGCGCTGCGCAGCGCCCAGGCCTGGCCCACGCCGGCCGCTCCAAAGGGCGTCGCGGGAGCGAAGCCGAAACGCAAGGCCCCGGCGCGCAAGACGGCGGCCGGCAAGACTGCCCGAAAACCGGCGCGTTGATGGGTGCACCGTGACACGGTGAGTGGCATTGCAAGCCGCAGCGTTAATTTTTCGATTTTTTCGTCCAGGACCCCATGAAGCTTTTTCCCTACGGCCACGCCACCCATCCGCAATGGCGCATGGCGGCCGGTCTGGTGCTGGCGCAGCTGCGCGCCCACATGGCCCTGCCTGCCTATGCCAGCGCGCCAACCCTGGGGCTGCTTTACATTACCGACCACTACGCGGGCCAGGCGCAGGACATTCTGGATTTCCTGAGCGGTGAATTGCCCGAGATCGTCGACTGGGCCGGTACGGTGGGCATAGGCATCGCGTCCAACAACGTCGAGTATTTTGACGAGCCCGCACTGGCCGTCATGCTGTGCGGCCTGCCGAGTGACCAGTACCGCGTGTTCTCCGGCATCTCGCCGCTGCCTCCGGCCAGCGCCACCCACTTCAAGGCGCATACCGCGCTGGTGCATGCCGACGCCGGCACGCCGGATGTGGCCGAGCTGATCGCCGAGATGGCCCAGCGCACCGGCAGCGGCTATGTGTTCGGCGGGCTGGCCTCCAGCCGCAGCGAGGTGGTGCAGTTTGCGCTCAGCGGCAATGGCAATGTCAAAGGCCACGGCGCTGCGGGCGGCGTCTTCAGCGGCGGTCTGAGCGGCGTCGCATTTGCACAGGGCGCGGCGCTGATGTCGCGCGTCACCCAGGGCTGCCAGCCGATCTCGGGTGAGCATGAGATCACCGCCTGCGATGGCAATGTGGTCACCACGCTGGACGGGCAGAGCGCGCTCGACGTGATGCTGGCCGACCTGGGCGTGTCGCTGGAGCAGCCGCGCGACGCGCTTGAAAAGGTGCGCACGACGCTGGTCGGCTTGCGCAATGCCGATGCCGGCCTGCAGGATGGGCGCATCCATCGGCCGGGACAGTTTGGCGCCGATGTGGTGGTGCGCCACATCATCGGATTGGACCCGGCGCGCAGCGGCATCGCGATTGCCGACATGCCGGCTGTCGGCATGAAGCTGGCTTTCTGCGAGCGCAACGCCGAGGCCGCGCGCGCCGACCTGGTGCGGGTCTGCGCAGAAATCCGCGAGGAGCTGGAGCCCGAAGAACTCTCGCTAGAAGTGGCCAGTGCCTTGAGCGGCTTGCAGGCCGACGCCGCGCCGCACCCGGCACGCCGCATTGCCGGTGCGATTTATGTCAGTTGCTCTGGCCGAGGCGGCCCGCATTTCGGCGCGCCCAGCGCCGAGTTGCAGATCGTGCGGCGCGCGCTGGGCGACGTGCCGCTGGTCGGGTTTTTCGCCGGCGGCGAAATTGCACGGCACCACCTCTACGGGTACACCGGCGTGCTGACGGTGTTTACCGCAGCGGCCATGTAGTTTTTCAAGTTTTTCCCAGGTCGTTTCATGAGCAAAGCTTTGCGTCTTTCCGAAAAATGGTTTCAACGCGGCCTGTGGCTGGTGGCCCTGGTGTTTGCCGCTTTCCTGATTGGCCTGGGCGGCACCGTGGTCGGCGATCTGCCGCAGGTGGAAAGAACCCTGGGCCTGGACGATTTCATCGAGCAGCCGGCCGCGACGCAGCTTCGCGACAAACTCAAGGCGGACGAGCGTGCCGGGCGCGAGGCGCAAGAGGCGCTGGAGCAGACCCGGCTGCAGCACCGGGTGGCCCAGGCCAATTCACGCACGGCCAGCGAAACCTTCAGCAACTGGCTGGCCACACGGCGCGCCACCGAGCGGGCCGAACAGGACCCGGAGCTGATCGAGCGTACGCGTGCCCTGGACAGCCTGAAGGCGGCTGAGCGCCAGGCGCTGGCGGCGATGGAGGCCCAGCAGCAAAAAGCGCTGGACGCCAGCCAGGGCGCGGTGCGCACGCGGGACAGCCTGGCCGAGCTCGAGCGGGTCGCTCAGGACACATGGCAAAGCGCGCAACGCGCCCAGGAGCTGCGGGTGTTTCTGTACCGGCTGGCCCTGACCTTGCCGCTGCTGGTGGCCGCAGGCTGGCTGTTCGCCAAAAAACGCAAAAGCACGTACTGGCCCTTTGTTTGGGGCTTCATCTTTTTTGCACTGTTCGCCTTTTTTGTCGAGCTGGTGCCCTACCTGCCCAGTTATGGCGGTTATGTGCGCTACATCGTCGGCATCGTCATCACGGTGCTGGTCGGGCGGCAGGCGATTGTTTCGCTGAACCGTTACCTTGAAAAGCAGAAACTCGCCGAGCAACTCCCCGACGCGCAGCGGCGTGAAGAACTCAGCTACGACACGGCCTTGACGCGCCTGTCCAAAGGCGTGTGCCCCGGCTGCGAACGCGCGGTGGACCTGAAAAATCCGGCGATTGATTTTTGTCCGCATTGCGGCATCGGCCTGTCCGACCACTGCGGCGTCTGCAGTGCGCGCAAGAGTGCGTTTGCAAAGTTTTGCCATGCTTGTGGGACCGGTGCCCAAAAAACACTGCATGCCACGCCGGCTTCGCATGCCTGACGGCAGTGCCTGAAAGGGACGCGGGGTGGACAAAGAGTTAGCCGTCATGACCGGTTTGCCGCATCGCGGCCTGGGAATCCTTGTGCGGCCATGACCCAGACGAGCGCTTACCCTTCGCGCAGAACCGCACTGGCCATGATTGCAGGCGGCATGGTCTTGCCGCATTCCGGCGCCGACGCGCGTTGCCCGGTGGACCCCTTGACCGTTTGCAATGTGACGCATCTGAACTCCGTGAAGATGGCCGGCATCGAGGACGTTCGTGGGGCCAGTGATGTCAGGCAGGCCTTGAGGAAGTGGCAGGGCAAGGTCAGCGTGGGCGGCGGGCGATTCAGCATGGGAGGGCAAACGGCGATTGAGGGCGGATTGCAACTCGACATGCGCCCCATGAACGCCGTGGTGAATTTCGACCCTGCAAAAAAATCGGTCCGGGTGCAGGCGGGCATGCGATGGCGTGACCTCCAGTCCATCATCGACCCACACGGTCTGTCCGTCCGGACCATGCAAAGTTACGCCAGCTTTACCGTGGGCGGCTCTGTGTCGGTTAATTGTCATGGCCGTTATGTGGGACATGGTCCCATCAGCAGGTCCGTCCGGGCTCTCCAGTTGGTATTGCCCAATGGGGAAGTGCTTGAGACCAGCAGGCAAGCCCAGTCCGACCTTTTTTACGCTGCCATCGGCGGTTATGGCGGAGTGGGGGTCATCACGGAGGTTGAGCTCGACCTGGATGAAAATTTCCGGATAGAAAGAAAAACGGATCATGTCTCGCTGGAAGACTATCCAGCATGGTTCCGCGAAAAGATCCAGTCCAACCCGCAGGTTTTGCTGCATAACGCCGATCTGTTTCCCCTCGGCTTCGACGCTCCACGCTGCGTGACCTGGACAAGAAGTGACAAGCCGTTGACCCTTCCCGGCAGGCTGACACCGGCCGGTGGAAAGTACACCAAGGAACAACTCTTTTTGTGGGCTATGACGGAACTGCCCGGAGGGGTCTCTCTTCGAAAAAGCATCGCCAAAACGATCGAGGACAAGCCGGCGGTGGTGTGGCGTAACTTCGAAGCCAGTCTCGATGTCACCCAACTCGAGCCCGCGAGCCGGGATGATTCAACCTATGTTTTGCAGGAATATTTTGTTCCGGAGCATCACTTTGTGAGTTTCGCGCGAAAGATGGGGAAACTGATGCAGACGACACGCACCGGAACGCTGAACGTGTCCGTGCGCCACTCCCCCGCCGATGAGGCGGTCTGGATGCGGTGGGCGCGGCAGGATGTATTTTCTTTTGTCGTTTATTACAAGCAGGGGGTGTCGCTGCAAGCGCAGCGCCATGTTGCCCACTGGACCCGGGCCATGGTAGCGCTGGCGCTGTTGCACGAGGGAACGTATTACCTTCCCTATCAGTTGCATGCGACGGGAGACCAGTTTCTGCAGGCTTACCCGGACGCCGCAAGATTCAGGAAGTTGCGGCATGAACTGGGCGCGTCCCGCTTAACCAACACCATGTGGTCGCACTACCAGGTGTGACGGACGAAGGTCGGCGCTCCGTCCTTGTTCGGGTCTGCCTGCGGACCTACGACGCTTGCGCTTTGGCGCCTACGGTTGTTTTCGGGCGGTGCCCCCATAGTGGTTGGACCCCACAACCAGGTAGCTCACCATGAAAACAAACCTCCGTAGCCACATCGCAGCCATCTTTCTGTTGCTTCCCGTCGCCAGCGTGATGCTGGCGCTACCCGCCAGTGCGCTGGCGCAGCCGGCCCAACCCGAGCTGCGGTCCATGCAGGTCGTAACCGATGATGGTCTCAAGCCCGGAGCCCGGCTGGATTTCACGGTGGAAGGCAGTGCGCGCGGCCAGGCCAGCCTCACGCTTCGCGGCGCCCCACGCATCATCGCGCTCAAGGAAACGTCGCGCGGCGTGTACACCGGCAGCTACACCATCCGGCGGCAGGACCGCATCAACGAAAGCAGCCCTGTCCGCGCGACGCTCAAGCTGCGTAACCGCAACGTGGTGGCGAACTACAGCCTGCCCGCCGGTATTGCCAGTGGCAGCGTGGCAGCGGCGCCGACCACGGGCCTGAAAATCGACCGATTCAGTGTCGCACCGGTCGACAAGCTCGAACCCGGCGCTGAGCTGCGGTTTACCCTGAACGGCATGCCGGGCGGCACGGCCGAATTTGATATTCCCGGCGTCGTCAGCAAGGTGCCCATGCGCGAAGTGAGCCCCGGCGTCTATGAGGGGGCTTACACCATCCGCCGCCTCGACAATCTCGCGCCGTCCAAACCGGCTGTCGCCACCCTGCGTGCCGGCAACCGGGCAGTCACCGCCACCCTGGCCCAGTCCCTGATGGCCGATGCAAAACCACCGGTGATCCGCAACCTCTCACCGCGGGACGGTGAGTCGGTGGTTCGCGGTGCCGCAACCTCGGTTTCCGGCACGTTTGACGATGCAGGCGGCGTGGGCGTGGATACCAAAACCGTGAAGGTGCTGCTGGCCGGGCGCGACGTCACGGCTGCCACACAGATCACGCCGCAATTTTTCACCTACCGCGCTGATTTGCCCGCCGGTCGCTACCCGGTCGATGTGTCTGCCCGCGACCTGGCCGGCAACGCGGTTCGCCAGACCTGGAGTTTTGATGTGGCGGCCGCAGCGAGTGCCGCACCTTCCATCGTGCTCGTGCAGGTGACGAGTCACGCCAACAATGCTGCTGTCGAAGGCAGCCCGGTGGTGGTGCGCGGCCGGACCGCGCCGGGCGCGATGGTCGATGTCAAGGTCAGCGCCGTCGGAACGCTGGCCGGACTGTTCGGCATGAACCAGGATTTGCTGACGCAGCGCGTCCAGGCCGATGGCAACGGAAACTTCTCCTTCAGTTTCTCGCCGCAGCTGCCCCTGCCCGGCACGCGTTATGAGATTTCCCTGACCGCCGGCAAGGACGGCATGGCTGCCAGCGAAACGAAACTGGTGTTGTTCCAGAAGCAGGGTTAAGCGGTTGTTGGTCTGAAAGTGCATGAAGCCCCCGTCCAGCGGGCGCATGCAGCTATCAATTAAATAGCGTTTGAGCGATCTGGACGGCCAAAAAACGGGTAGCTCGGGTCGTTGTAACCGGGGCTGGAGGCATGACCTGGAACTACCAGCGCATTGACGAAAGCTTCGTCTTCGCTGTCCAGCACCAGGTCCACCGCGCCATAGACGTCTTCCAGGTGTGACAGCAAACGCGGGCCGGCAATCACCGAGCTGACCAGCGGATTGGCCAGCACCCAGGCGGCGGCAAACTGGCCGGGCACCCAGCCTTTGGCCTCGCAGCGCGTCTTGATCTTTTGCGCAATCACCAGCGACTCTTCACGAAACTCGGTTTCCAGGATGCGTTTGTCGCCGCTGCCGGCGCGTGTGTCCTGCGCCGGCGGCTGGCCGGGCGGGTATTTGCCGGTGAGCACGCCGCGCGCCAGCGGGCTGTAGGGCACCACGCCCAGGCCGTAGTGGCCACAGGCCGGCAGGATTTCAACCTCGGGGCCGCGGTTGAGCAGGTTGTAGTAGGGCTGGCAGACCACCGGTTGCGCCACGCCGGTTTTCTCGCAGAGACGCATGATCTCGGCGATGCGCCAGCCGCGGAAGTTGGACAGGCCGAAGCTGCGGATTTTGCCGGCGCGAACCAGGTCACCGATGGCGCGTACCGCTTCCTCGAGGTTTTCACCGTGGAAGTCGCGGTGCAGGTAAAGGATGTCGAGGTAGTCGGTGTCCAGGCGTTTCAGGATGGCGTCGGCCTGCCGCATGATCCAGCTGCGCGAGTAGTGGTCCTGATTGATGCCCTGTCCGGCCTTGTTGCCGAGCTTGCTGGCCAGCACCCAGTGATCGCGCTGACCGGCCAGCAGCTTGCCCAGCAGGATTTCGGACGCGCCTTCGTTGTAGACATCAGCCGTGTCGATGAAATTGATGCCGTGTTCTTTGGCAGATGCGACGATGCGTGCAGCCTCATCGTCCGGCGTCTGCTGGCCGAACATCATGGTGCCCAGGCACAGGGTGGACACCTTCAGGTTGCTGCTTCCAAGTCGGCGGTAATGCATGGCTCGTCCTGTTGATCAAAAAGGGCTAGACGCCGCGTTGCCGGTCCTGGCGGAACTGCAGCACAAAGGCGTTAAATTTCCCGGCGTCCAGCGCATCGCGCACTTCCTGCATCAGGTTCAGGTAGTAGTGCAGGTTGTGGATGCTGCTGAGCATGGGGCCCAGCATTTCGCCGCAGCGGTCCAGGTGGTGCATATAGGCCCGGCTGAAATTGCGGCAGGTGTAGCAGCTGCAGGTCGCGTCCACCGGTGCATCTTCGGTCTTGTAGCGTGCATTGCGTATCTTCAGGTCGCCGAAACGGGTGAACATGTGGCCGTTGCGGGCATTGCGCGTTGGCATCACGCAGTCGAACATGTCGACGCCGGCGCCCACGCCTTCGACCAGGTCCTCCGGCGTGCCGACACCCATCAAGTAGCGCGGCTTGTTGGCGGGCAGACGGTGCGGCGTGTGCGCCATGATGCGCAACATTTCCTCCTTGGGCTCGCCGACGCTGACGCCGCCAATGGCGTAACCGGGCAGGTCGAGTTCGACCAGTGCGTCCAGTGACTCTTGGCGCAGGTTTTCAAACATGCCGCCCTGCACGATGCCGAACAGCGCGTTGGGATTTTCAAGTTTTGTGAATTCGTCAATGCAGCGTCTGGCCCAGCGCAGGCTCAGTTCCATCGAGGTCCGCGCTTCGGCCTCGGTCGTGATGTGGCCCTTGGTGTCGTAGGGCGTGCACTCGTCGAACTGCATCACGATGTCGCTGTTCAGGATGGTCTGGATCTGCATCGAGATCTCGGGCGTGAGAAACAGCTTGTCGCCGTTGACCGGCGACGCGAACTTCACGCCTTCTTCGGAAATCTTGCGCATCTCGCCGAGCGACCAGACCTGGAAGCCGCCGCTGTCGGTCAGGATGGGTTTGTGCCAGCTTTCAAACTTGTGCAGGCCGCCGAACTGCTGCATCACATCCAGCCCCGGGCGCATCCACAAATGAAAGGTGTTGCCGAGGATGATTTGCGCGCCCATGTCGTGCAGCGATTGCGGCATCACGCCCTTGACCGTGCCGTAGGTTCCCACAGGCATGAAGATCGGCGTCTGCACCACGCCGTGGTTCAGTGTGAGCGAGCCGCGGCGCGCGAAAGAGCCCAGGTAGGCGCCTTCGGCGGGGTCGGTTTTCAAAACTTCAAAGTTCAGCATGGAGAGATTGTCTCAGTCGGGAGTCCGCTGCAGCAACATGGCGTCGCCGTAGCTGAAAAAGCGGTAACGCTGCGCGATGGCGTGCCGGTACAGCGCCATGATGTGTTCGTAGCCGGCAAAAGCGCTGACCAGCATCATCAGCGTGCTTTTGGGCAGGTGGAAGTTGGTCAGCAACAGGTCCACCACTTCAAACTCGAAGCCCGGCGTGATGAAAATGTTGGTGTCGCGGCAGGCGGGACCGAACTTGGCCGCCGACTCCAGCGCGCGCACGCTGGTGGTGCCGACGGCGACCACCCGGCCGCCCCTGGCCTTGCAGTCTCGGATCGCCTGCAGCGTCGCCTCGGACACCTCGAAGCGTTCGAAGTGCATGACATGGTCAGCGATGTTTTCGGCTTTGACCGGCTGGAAGGTGCCGGCGCCGACATGCAGCGTGACGCTGGCGCGCTGGATGCCGCGTGCTTCCATTTGCGCCAGCACCGCTTCATCGAAATGCAGCGCGGCCGTCGGTGCGGCGACAGCGCCCGGGTTTTTGGCAAACACGGTCTGGTAGCGGCGCTCGTCGTCAGCCGAATCGCTGTGGGTGATGTAGGGCGGCAGCGGCACATGGCCGTGGCTTTCCATCAGGGTGTAGGGGTCACTACTCAGCGCAAAGCGGTACAGCGGCCCGTCCTCGTTCGGCCAGCGGCCCAGCAGCGTGGCGGTGAAGCCGCCATCCATCTGCATCACCGCGCCAGGCAGCGGCTTCTTGCTGACCTTCATGTGCGCCGCGACTTCATGGCCGGTATCCGGCGAGAGCGACAACACGCGTTCGATCAGCAGTTCGAGCCGGCCGCCGCTGCTTTTCTGTCCGAACAGGCGCGCCTTGACAACCTTGGTGTCGTTGAGCACCAGCAGGTCACCGGGCTGCAGCAGCTCCGGCAACTCGGTGAAACGCCGGTCCACCGGTGTGGCGCCGCGCCCGTCGAGCAGGCGTGAAGCACTGCGCTCGGCGGCCGGGTGCTGAGCGATCAGTTCGTCGGGGAGTGTGAAATCAAAGTCACTGAGGCTGAAATGCGTCTTCATGAAGGCACAATTGTCCCATGTCGCCCCCCGCTGCTTCTCCCCGCAAGGCGCCGCCGGCTGAGGTCGGGGCCGGCGCTGCTGCGGCAGCGAAATCCCAGCCGCAGAAGGCGCTGGAAAAACTGGGCCTGCGCCGCGACATCGACCTGGCGCTTCATTTGCCGCTGCGTTACGAGGACGAGACCCGCCTCACCCGGCTGGCCGACGCGCGGGACGGCGACATGGTGCAGATCGAGGGCCAGGTCACGCACAGTGAAGTGGCGTTCCGTCCGCGCCGGCAGTTGCGTGTGACGGTCGATGACGGCAGCGACACCTGTGTGCTGCGCTTCATCAATTTTTACCCATCGCACCAGAAAACACTGAGTGTTGGCGCTCGCGTTCGTGTGCGCGGCGAAATCCGCGGTGGTTTTGTCGGCCGCGAGATGGTGCACCCGGGCTTTCGCGTCGCCGGCGGCGAACTCGCCACGGCGCTGACGCCGGTCTATCCCACGGTCGCCGGCCTGCCGCAAGCCTATCTGCGCAAGGCGGTGCTCGGTGGTTTGGCCCGCGCCGACTTGTCAGAGACCATCCCCGAGAAATTTCTCAATAAAAACCTGCCCCAGCCTTTGTCCAGCCTACGTGAGGCGCTATCATTTTTGCACCAGCCGACGCCCAGTGTGCTGCTGGCCACACTGGAAGACCGCAGCCACCCGGCCTGGCAGCGGCTCAAGGCCGAGGAGTTGCTGGCCCAGCAGCTGTCGCAGTTGCAGGCGCGCCGTGTGCGCGCCGCCATGCGCGCGCCCCCGTTGCGCGCGCCGGTGCATGGGCCCCAATGCACGCTGCAGGAGCAGTTGCTGGAGCGTCTGCCCTTCCGCCTGACCGCGGCCCAGCAGCGGGTCGGTGATGAAATCGCGGCCGACCTGCAGAAAAACCTGCCCATGCACAGGCTGCTGCAGGGCGATGTCGGCTCCGGCAAAACCGTGGTGGCTGCGCTGGCCGCTGCGCGTTGCATGGACGCTGGCTGGCAGTGTGCGCTGATGGCGCCGACCGAAATCCTGGCCGAGCAGCACTTTCGCAAGCTGATCGGCTGGCTGGAGCCGCTGGGCATCCAGACCGCCTGGCTGACCGGCAGCCAAAAGGCCAAGGAGCGGCGCGAGGCGCTGGCCCTGATAGCAAGCGGCGCGGCGGGCTTGGTGGTCGGCACCCATGCCGTGATCCAGGACAAGGTCATTTTCAAAAACCTGGCGCTGGCCATCATCGACGAGCAGCACCGCTTTGGGGTGGCCCAGCGGCTGGCGCTGAGAAGCAAAATGACCGAAGGGGGAGAAGACCCCCATTTGTTGATGATGACCGCCACGCCGATTCCGCGCACCCTGGCCATGAGTTATTACGCCGACCTCGATGTCTCGACGATTGACGAGTTGCCGCCGGGGCGCACGCCCATCGTCACCAAAGTGGTCGCCGAGGCCAGGCGCGACGAGGTGGTCGAACGCATCCGCAGCCAGCTTGCAGAAGGCCGGCAGGTTTACTGGGTCTGCCCGCTGATCGAAGAAAGCGAATCGGTGGACCTGATCAATGCCACCCAGACGCACGAAGCCCTGACTGCGGCGCTCCCCGGCACAAAAGTTGGCCTGCTGCATTCGCGCATGCCGGTGGCCGAGAAAAAGGCGGTGATGGCGCTGTTCACCAGCGGCCAGATTGGCGTGCTGGTCAGCACCACCGTGATCGAAGTCGGCGTTGATGTGCCCAACGCCTCGCTGATGGTGATCGAACATGCCGAACGGTTTGGCCTGAGCCAGTTGCACCAGCTGCGGGGCCGGGTCGGGCGCGGCGCGGCAGCCTCGGCCTGCGTGCTGCTGTATTCGACCGGCGAGGCGCCGCGCCTGGGCGAAACGGCCCGCGCCCGGCTCAAGGCCATGGTGGAAACACAGGACGGTTTCGAGATCGCCCGGCGCGATCTCGAAATCCGCGGCCCCGGTGAGTTCCTGGGTGCACGGCAGTCCGGCGCGCCGCTACTGCGGTTTGCTGATCTGGCAACGGATTCAGAGTTGCTGGCTTGGGCGCGTTCGCTGGCGCCAGTGATGCTGGACAAATACTCCGAGTTGGCGCACCGGCATATCTTGCGGTGGCTGGGGGGGAAAGCGGAGTTTTTGAAGGCGTGACTGTTGGTACGCCAGCAAGCCGGGGGTTGCCCGGCGGCAACTCACTTTCTTTTTGCGTCGCCAAAAAGAAAGTAAGCAAAGAAAAAGGCGACCCGATGGTCTGGGCCCCTTCGCTGCGCTTCGGGGCAACCTCCGGTGCTCGGTAAAAGCGGGGTCTCGCTCGAACTCGCCTTCGGCT
>JAZKGR010000042.1:0-26766 GCA_040385775.1 Pseudomonadota bacterium | reverse complement strand
AGCAGTTTGGTTTAATGTCGCCCTGCAAGTTGTTCAGTAACTCGGCGACAGCGCTCATTATATCTACTGCTTTTTCGGCTGCTTGTTTCTCCGCTTTCATGATCCATCTGTTCCGGTTTCTTTCCCACTGGCCAATTCGGGCATTGCATGCCCTGGGTGCCAGTCTGGGCTGGCTGGTCTGGTGGCTGAGCCCCGCTTACCGCCGCCAATTTCGCGCCAATGTGGCGCAGGCCGGCCTGACCTTCGAGGCCGCGCGGCCGGCCATCGGCGAAGCCGGACGCTTTGTGGCCGAGCTGCCCAAGCTGTGGATGCGTCCGCCGAACGAGTCCTGCCTGGGCAATGTACGCATTGAAGGGCAGGGCGAGGCCGATGCCGCTTTTGCGCGTGGCCAGGGCGTGATTTTTTTCGGCCCGCATTGCGGCAGCTTTGAACTCGGGCCGCAGGCGCTGGCCGAACTGTATGGACCCATCACCGCAATTTACCGGCCGGCACGCAAACCCTGGCTGGCGCGGCTTGAGCTGCTGGCCCGCAGCCGGCCGGGGCTGACGGTGGTGCCCGCCAGCCTCAGCGGCATCCGCCAGATGTTTCGCACCCTCAAGAACAACCAGGCGGTCGCGCTGCTGACTGACCAGGTGCCGCCCGATGGGCAGGGCGTGTGGGCGCCATTTTTTGGCAAACCGGCGTACACCATGACGTTGGCCGCGCGGCTGGCGCTGCAAAGCGGCGCCGTGGTGCTGCCGGTCAGTTGCGAGCGCCTCGCGCGCGGCGAAGGCTATTTCCTGAAAATCTGGCCGCCGCTGGTCGCGCTCGACAGTCTGCCCAAAACCGATCTGTTGCCCGCAGTGACGGTCATCAACCAGGCGATTGAGGCGATTGTGCGGACGCAACCGGGGCAGTACCTGTGGGGCTACGCGCGCTACAAGCAGCCGCGTCAGCAGCATGCCGATGGAGGCGCGCCGTGAAAACTTCGCGCCAACTCGCCAGTTACCTGTTTACCCGCGGCGGCATCCTGTTCATGCAGTTGCTTGCGGCCTTGCCACTGCCGCTGGTGCGGGCCATGGGTGTGGCGCTGGGCTGGCTGCTTTATGTGCTGGCGGCTCCGCGCCGCCGGGTGGTTCAGACCAACCTGCGCCTGTGTTTTCCGCAACGGTCGGAAGGCGAGCGCCGGCTGCTGACGCGGCAGACCTTTGTGTTTTTTGCCCAGGCCTGGCTGGACCGCAGCTGGCTCTGGCATGGCCATCCGGACAAGCTCAGGCGGCGCCTCAAACTCAAGGGCGCGCTGACCGAACTGGACGGGCAGCAGCCGGTGGTGCTGTTTGCGCCGCATTTTGTCGGGCTCGATGCCGGCTGGGCCGCACTGACGCAACAGGTCCCGCGCGCTTTCACCACCATCTACACCGACCAGGCCAACAAGTTGCTGGACCGCTGGATACTGCGTGGCCGCAGGCGTTTTGCCAATGCACGGCTGTTCGGCCGGGCCGAAGGGGTGCAGCCCATCATCAGCGCGCTGCGCGCGGGCCAGCCACTGTATTTGCTGCCGGACATGAATTTCGGGCCGGAAGAGTCAGTGTTCGTACCGTTTTACGGCGTTGATGCCGCCACCGTGCCCTCGCTGTCGCGATTTGCCAGACTGGGCCGCGCCAAGGTGGTTCCGGTCGTGACGCGGATGACGGCCACGGGTTACGAGGTCGAGGTGATGCCGGCCTGGACCGACGTCCCCTCGGCAGACTTTGTGGCCGACACGGCGCTGATGAACGCGCGGCTGCAGGACTACATCAACACCATGCCGGCGCAGTACTACTGGGTGCACAAGCGTTTCAAGAGCCGGCCCGACGGTGAGCCGTCGATTTACTGAGCAGTTTTCAGGCCTTTTATGCCTCCAGCCCCCGACCGACGCGAGTCTGTAGCTATTAAAAACGTAGCATCACAGCTTCAGCCGTGGCTGAAAAAATCCTGCAGCGCGCGCGCCACCTGGGCCGGCTGCTCGTGCACGATCCAGTGCGACGCGCCCGGGACTTTCTGCAGCTGCATGTTGGGGACGTAGGCTTCGAGCCCGGCGATCAGTGCGGGCGGCAGCGCAATGTCGTCCATGGCCCAGAGCACCAGCGTCGGCAGCACGACCGTCAACAGCTCCGCCGGCAAGGTCACCGCAGCGGCGGCCGGATCGCCGGGACGCGGCGGACGCAGCGGTGAGGCGCGGTAGAGGTTGCAGCCACCGGTCAGCCCGGCGCGCCAGACCGCGCGGTACTGGTCCTTGACGTCTTCCGTCAGCCAGGCTGGCGTGCCGCTGGCCTGCGGGTCCTTGCCATTGGTCAAAAACTGCCAGAGCCGGCGGAAGTCGTCCTCGGCCAGCAGCGCTTCCGCATCGGGGCGGATCAGGAAATTCATATAGGCGCTGGAAGCCTGCTGGGCCGGCGAATGCTGCAGCTCGCGCAAAAACGTGCCGGGATGCGGTGAATTGATGATCACCAGTTTTTTCATGAGCTGCGGCAGGGTTGCGGCGACGCTCCACGCGACCGCACCGCCCCAGTCGTGCGCCACCAGCGCTTCAAGCTTGCCGCCAGGCGCGACCTGCGCGATCAGCGCCGAGATGTCCTGCACCAGGTGTTTGGCGCGGTAGGCCGCCGGATCCCTTGGAGAGCTGGACTGTTCAAAGCCGCGCAAATTGGGGGCGATGCAGAAATAGCCGCCGTTATCAGGCTGGGCAAAATGTTCGAGCAGGCCATCCCAGACAAAGGCCGCTTCCGGGAAACCATGCAAAAACATCAGCACCGGGCGGGTCGGGTCGCCGGCCATGCGGCAGGACAGGGTGATGCCGTGCGGCAGTGTCAACGGGCGGGTTTGGATCATGGTGCTATGCATTTGGTAGCTGCTCTCCCCCGCTGGTCGGGGGCTGGAGGCAGATTTCGTTCAAAAATGCAGAAGCGGGGTGACCCGCCGGGCCTCAGGCCGCGCCGGGCTCGTTGGCAGGAGGGGCGGCCGCTGCCGCCTCGTCGTCCCTGGCCGGCGGATGCGCCCACTGCCACAGGTGCTGCGCCACTTCCTCCACGCCTTGCCGCTTCAGCGATGAAAACAGTTTGACATCGCCGCCACCCGCCTGCAGTCGCACAATGGACAGCGCCCTGGCCGCTTCGGTCTTGTTGAGCTTGTCGGACTTGGTCAGCAGCACCAGGAACTTCAGGCCTTCTTCCACCCGGGGCCGGATCACATCGAGCAGGATTTCGTCGAGCTCGGTCAGGCCGTGGCGCGGATCGCACAGCAGCACCACGCCCCGGAGCGTGTCGCGCGTCTGCAAATAATTGCCCATGACCTGCTGCCAGCGCGCCTTGGCCGCCTTGGGCACTGCCGCATAGCCGTAACCGGGCAGGTCGGCCAGCACCGCGTCCATCACGCCCTGTTTGCCGAGCGAGAACAGGTTGATGCTTTGGGTGCGTCCTGGCGTCTTGGACGCAAAGGCCAGGCGGTTGATCTGGGTCAGCGTGTTGATACAGGTGGATTTGCCGGCATTGGAGCGGCCGACGAAGGCGATTTCCGGCACGTCCAGCGGCGGCAGGTGTTTGAGTTCGGGCGCGGTGGTCAGGAATTTGGCCGTGTGCAGCCAGCCCATGGCGATTTTCGCCTCGGCAGACTGTGGCACTTGCGCCGCCAGGGCCGCCGCCATTTTGGCAGCCGCCACTTTGGGGATGGGGCGCTTGTGGCTCGGCTTCTGCGTTTTGATGGGGGTGGATCGGGGAGATATGCTCATATTTGGGATTGTCCCCCAAGCCATTGTAAAATCAGGGAGTTTTGCGTTAAGTTGCTGTCCCGACAGGGCTTTTTATGCAGCTTGAGGCGCGCGCCGATTGCCAAGTCCACTTTAGAGTCAACTATTAAACCCCCGATATGAAGCCAGTTTCCACTTCGTTGATCAGTTATTTGTTTGCTGCCCTGCTGGCCGTGCCTGCCCTGTCCATGGCCGCTGGTGAAGCCGCCCCGGCCAAAGTCGCGAAACCCGATCTTGTCAAGGGCGCAGCGACTTATGCCGCAGTCTGCGTGGCTTGCCACGCTGCTGACGGCAACTCGGCGATCGCTGCCAACGCCAAGCTGGCCCAGCAGCATCCCGAGTACCTGGTCAAGCAGTTGCAGGAGTTCAAGTCCGGCAAGCGCAAAAATCCCATCATGCAGGGCTTTGCCGCAGCGTTGTCGGATGACGACATGCGCAATATCTCCTATTGGGTGGCCTCCAAGCCCATCAAACCCGGCTTTGCCAAAGACAAGGCGCTGGTGGCTCTGGGCGAGCGTATTTACCGCGGCGGCATTTCCGACCGCCAGGTGCCAGCTTGCGCCGGTTGCCACAACCCGACCGGTGCCGGCATTCCATCCCAGTACCCGCGCCTGGGCGGCCAGCATGCCGAATACACCGCGACCCAGCTGACCGCTTTCCGCGACGGCGGCCGCGACAACAGCCTGCAGATGCACCAGGTCGCCGCCAAGTTGAACGACCGCGAGATCCGTGCGGTTGCCGATTACATCGCCGGTTTGCGCTGAAGTCCCCGGCCGGCGTCCGGCGCAAGCGGGAGCAGCGGCGAAAACGCCCTTTTTGCAGAAAATACGGCGCTTTCTTGCGCTTGTATTGAACCCCGGCCGACATAAACACTCCATACCAAGGCGGGTCCCGATGAAGGCCCGCCTTTTTTTATTGCAGCCCCTCCAGCCCACAGCCCCCCACGCATGACAGTTTCCACCCACGGCCTGCGGCTCAAGTCCGGCTCCCACGCCCTGCGCTCCAGCGTGGAGCTGCTGTCGTCGATGCGGTTTTCCATCTCGCTGCTGACGGTCATCTGCATTGCCTCAATCATCGGAACCGTGCTCAAGCAGCAGGAGCCGCTGAGCAACTACGTCAACCAGTTCGGCCCGTTTTGGGCCGAGGTTTTCCGCACGGCCAGCCTCAACACCGTCTACAGTGCCTGGTGGTTCATGCTGATCCTGGCCTTCCTGGTGTTGTCCACCTCGCTGTGTATTGCCCGCAACACACCCAAGATCCTGGCCGACTGGAACCAGCTCAAGGAAAACGTCCGTGAGCAAAGCCTCAAGGCCTTCGGTCATCGCGCCGAGCAGGCGCTGGGTGAAACACCCGAGGCCGCGGCGCGGCGCATCGGCCAGACCCTGGTGCAGGGCGGCTGGAAGGTCAAGCTGCAGCAGCGCGATGCGCCAGGCGGCACCGGCTGGATGGTCGCGGCCAAGGCCGGCGCCGCCAACAAGCTGGGCTACATCGCCGCGCACGGCGCCATCGTGCTGGTCTGCGTCGGCGGCCTGCTCGACGGTGACCTGGTGGTGCGCGCGCAGATGTGGCTCAACGACAAGTCCATCTACACCGGCGGCGGCCTGATCGCCGATGTGCCAGCCCAGCACCGGCTCAGCGAGCGCAACCCGACCTTCCGCGCCAACCTGCTGGTGGCTGAAGGCACGCAGTCCGGCACTGCCATCCTGAACCAGCCCGGCGGAGTGTTGCTGCAGGACCTGCCCTTTTCGGTCGAGCTCAAGAAGTTCATCGTCGAGTACTACTCGACCGGCATGCCCAAGCTGTTTGCCAGCGAGATCGTGATCCATGACCGGGAAACCGGCGAGAAGATCCCGCACCGCGTCGAGGTCAACCACCCGGCGCATCACAAGGGCATAGAGATTTACCAGTCCAGTTTTGACGATGGTGGCTCCAGCGTCACGCTCAAGGCCGTGCCCATGGCCGTGGGTGCGCAGCCGTCGAGCAAACCGTTTGAAATCCAGGGCACGATTGGTGGCTCCAGCAGCCTGACCAACGGCGCCGAAAAAATGACGCTCGAATACACGGCGCTGCGTGTCATCAACGTCGAAAATTTCAGCGGCTCCGGCAACCTGGGTGCTTCGGGGGCCGATGTGCGCAAGGTGGACTTGCGCCAGTCCATCGACGCGCGCATGGGCGCAGCCAACAAGACCAAAGAGCAAAAAGAGCTGCGCAACGTCGGTCCCAGCCTGACTTACAAATTGCGAGACGCGGCCGGCCAGGCGCGTGAATTTCACAACTACATGCTGCCGGTCAAGATGGACAGCGCAGAGTCCACGCCGGCGATGTTCCTGCTCGGTGTGCGTGAAACACCGGCCGAGCCCTTCCAGTACCTGCGCATTCCGGCCGACGAGCTGGGCAGCATGGAAGGCTTTTTGCGGCTGCGTCGCGCGCTGGCCGATCCGGCGCAGCGCGAGCGGGCCGTGCAGCGTTATGTGCGGCAGGCGATTGCTGCCGACCGCCCTGATCTCGCGCAGCAGCTGGCCGCATCCGCCTCACGCGCTCTGGCCTTGTTTGCCGGACCGGATCTGCCAGTCGCCGGTCAGAAGGCGCCGCTGGCCGGTTTGCAGGCGATCTCGGACTTCATGGAAGCCAATGTGCCGGAAGCCGAGCGCAACCGCGCCGGCGAGGTGCTGGTGCGCATTCTCAATGGCGTGTTGTTCGAGCTGGCGCAAATGACGCGTGAGCAAAGCGGGCTCCAACCCCTCCCGCTCGACGACAGGACCCAGGCCTGGATGGCGCAGGCGGTGTTGTCGCTCAGCGACGCCCACCATTACCCGGCGCCGATGACGTTTGAGCTGAAAGACTTCACCCAGGTGCAGGCCAGCGTGTTCCAGGTCACGCGCACTCCCGGCAAAAACATTGTTTACCTCGGCTGCGCGCTGCTGATCCTCGGCATTTTTGCCATGCTTTACGTGCGCGAGCGCAGGCTCTGGATCTGGCTGGCGCCGGCCGGCGGCGCGGGCGCCGAAAAAGGACCAGAATCAGGCCCAGGCAGCCAGGCGACCATGGCCCTGTCGACCAACCGGCAGACGATGGAAGTCGACAGGGAGTTCGAGATGCTGAAGACCAAACTTTTACAGGTGCCACGATGAACACCACCACCACGACACTGAGTTCGCGCGGAACCGATGCGACCACCATCAGCCTGCAGGAAGGCTACTTTGCCAAGCGCAGCCTGGCCGACTGGATTTTTGCAGCACTGGTGCTGGCCGGTGGCCTGTTTGCCTTCGTGCGCTACCACGGCTTCATGGATGTTTACGAAAAAGGCATTTTGCTGGGCACCATTCCTGCCGCCATTGCGATGGGCTGGTTCTGGCGGCCGCTGCGGGTGCTGATGGGGGCCGTGGCCGCGCTCTCCCTGCTTGGCATCGTCCTCTACCAGGGCGATCTGGCGCGCGCCGAGCAGGTGTTCTGGCTCAAGTACTTTTTGTCCAGCCAGTCGGCCATCCTCTGGATGAGCATGCTGTTTTTCATGAGTACCGTGTTTTACTGGCTCGGCATGTTCATCCGACAGCAGGGCGATGCGCTGGAGTCACTGGGCAGCAAGATGGCCTGGGTGGCCGTGGGCATGGCGCTGATCGGCACCATGGTGCGCTGGTATGAAAGTTACCTGATAGGCGCCGACGTTGGCCATATTCCGGTCAGTAATTTGTACGAAGTATTCGTGCTGTTTTGCTGGATGACGGCCGCGTTTTACCTGTACTTCGAGGCGCAGTACAACACCCGCGCCATGGGTGCGTTCGTGATGCTGGTGGTCAGTGCGGCGGTCGGCTTCCTGCTCTGGTACACGGTGGTGCGCGAGGCCCATGAAATCCAGCCGCTGGTGCCGGCGCTCAAAAGCTGGTGGATGAAGCTGCATGTGCCGGCCAACTTCATCGGTTACGGCATGTTCGCGCTGGCAGCCATGGTGGCGCTGGCCTACCTGATCAAGCAGCAGGCCGCAGAGACGCGCTGGTACAAACTCACACCGCTGTGGATGCTCGGCGTGGTCTTGTGTTTCGTGCCCATCGTTTTCCGCAAGTCACCAGCCGATGTGGGTGGCGGCAACTACTGGGCCGGCTACCTGCTGGTCTCCGGCCTGATTGCGGCCGGCATTCTGCTAGGGCGCAAGCGGATCGCCGAGCGCCTGCCGTCTGCCGAGGTGCTGGACGACGTGATGTACAAATCGATTGCCGTGGGCTTTGCTTTCTTCACCATCGCCACCGTGCTGGGCGCGCTGTGGGCGGCCGAAGCCTGGGGCGGCTACTGGAGCTGGGACCCCAAGGAAACCTGGGCCCTGATCGTCTGGCTCAATTACGCCGCCTGGCTGCACATGCGCCTGGTCAAGGGGCTGCGCGGCACCGTGGCGTCATGGTGGGCTTTGGTGGGTCTTGCCGTGACCACCTTTGCTTTCCTGGGCGTGAACATGTTCCTGTCCGGTCTGCACAGTTACGGAACCTTGTAGTTGCCACTTGAATCCTTGTAAGAAGTGGCTGCGTATCCAGACTAACCGTCAAACCCTCACCAAACGACTACAAGGAAGCAAGATGCTCATCAAGACCCATAACAGCGGTTTCATTCACCCGGTTTCCAGCGAAATCACGTCCCAGGGCATCTACCAGCAGCGCCGCGACATGATCAAGCTGATGGCCGGTGGCGCCGCCGGGGCAGCACTGGCCGGCTGGGCTGGGCGAGAGGCGCTGGCGCAGGGTGTGGCCAAGCCCGGCAAGCTCGCAGCGCTGCCCGGCGCGAAGTCTGGTGTGGCGGGTGCGATGACCATGGAAAAAGTCACCGACTACAAGGACGCGTCGACTTACAACAATTTCTACGAGTTCGGCACCGACAAGGCCGACCCGGCGAAAAATGCGCACACCCTGGTGACCAAACCCTGGACCGTGGTGGTTGACGGCCTGGTCAAGCAGCCGAAAACATATGCCATCGAAGACCTGATCAAGCTCAGCGCGCAGGAAGAACGGATTTACCGGATGCGCTGCGTCGAGGGCTGGTCCATGGTGATTCCCTGGGTCGGTTATTCGATGGCCGAGCTGATCAAGAAGGTCGAACCGCTGGGCAATGCCAAATACGTCGAGTTCATCACCCAGGCCGATCCCAAAACCATGCCCTTTGTCGGTTCGCGCGTGCTCGACTGGCCCTATGTCGAGGCCTTGCGCCTGGACGAGGCCATGAACCCGCTGACCCTGCTGGCCTTTGGCATGTATGGCGAGGTGATGCCCAACCAGAACGGCGCGCCGGTGCGCCTGGTGGTGCCGTGGAAATATGGCTTTAAAAGCGGCAAGAGCATTGTCAGGATCCGCTTCACCGACAAGGAGCCGCGCACCGCGTGGAACAAGGCCGCCGCCAACGAATACGGCTTTTACTCCAATGTGAACCCGAATGTGGACCATCCGCGCTGGAGCCAGGCGACCGAGCGCCGCATCGGCGAGGACGGCCTGTTTGCGAAGAAGCGCAAGACGCTGATGTTCAACGGTTACGAAGCGCAGGTCGGGCAGCTTTACGCCGGTATGGATCTCAAGAAGAACTTCTGATGAAGACCGCCAATGCGGCGCTGCTGCATCCTGCAGCCAAGCCGCTGGTGTTTGCGCTGGCGCTTCTGCCGTTTGCCTGGTTGTTCTACGGCGCCCTGACCAACAACCTGGGCGCCAACCCGGCCGAACACCTGATACGCGCGACCGGTGACTGGACCCTGCGTTTCCTGTGCATCGTGCTGGCGGTCACGCCGTTGCGGGTGATCAGCAACACACCGGCGCTGGCGCGGTTTCGGCGCATGCTGGGGCTGTTCACTTATTTCTATGTGGTGATCCACCTGTTGAGCTACAGCTGGTTCGACATGGGCTTCGATGTGCCCGAGATCATCAAGGACATCATCAAGCGTCCGTTTATCCTGGTCGGCTTCTCGGCCTTCCTGCTGCTGACGCCGCTGGCGGCCACCTCCTTCAACGCCGCCATCAAAAAGCTGGGCGCCAGGCGCTGGCAGATGCTGCACAAGCTGGTCTACCTGATCGCCGGGCTGGGGCTGCTGCACTTTTTCTGGATGCGTTCGGGCAAAAACGACTTTGCCGAGGTGGCGGTCTACGCGGTGATCTTGGCCGTGCTGCTGGGCTGGCGTGTCCGGCAATACATGAAGAAAAAACGGCTCCAGCCCACGCCGGCCGTAGGTAAGCAGCTATCAAATCAGTAGTAAAGCGCGCTTGGCAGCTTTAGCGGGCAACCAGTTGTTCCTGCCGCATCTGGTCGGTGGCGGTTTCCCGGCGGCGAATCACATGGGCTTTGGCGCCATCGACCAGCACTTCGGCGGCGCGGCCGCGCGTGTTGTAGTTGCTGGCCATGCTCATGCAGTACGCGCCCGCCGACAATACTGCCAGGCAGTCGCCGGCTTTTACCGCCAGTGCGCGGTCGCGGCCTATCCAGTCACCGCTTTCGCACACCGGGCCGACCACGTCGTAGGTGGTTTCCGCTGCAGCCGATGAGGGCAGGACCGGCACGATGGCATGGAAAGCCTGGTACATGGCCGGGCGTGGCAGGTCATTCATGGCTGCGTCGATGATGCAGAAGTTTTTCTGCTCGCCTGGCTTGAGGTAGAGCACTTCGGTCAGGCAGACACCGGCATTGCCGATCAGCGAACGACCGGGTTCTATCATCAATTTTTTGCTGCTGTAGCCGCGCGCGTCCAGCTTTGCCAGCAGCAATTGCCACAGGGCATCTGCGGCCGGCGGGGTATCCTGGTTGTAGTTGATGCCCAGACCGCCGCCGAAGTCGATGTGATGGATGGCGATACCCGCAGCCTCAATGGCGGCGACCAGGTCCAGCACACGGTCCATCGCGTCGAGGTAAGGCGTGGCCTCGGTGATCTGTGAGCCGATGTGGCAGTCGATGCCTGCGACTTTCAGGCCCGGCAGCGATGCCGCATGCTGGTAAATGCGCAAGGCGTCTTCGTGCGCCACGCCGAACTTGTTGCCCTTCAGGCCGGTCGAGATATAGGGGTGGGTCTTGGGGTCCACATTGGGATTGACCCGGATGCTGACCGGCGCCACCTGACCCATGGCCACGGCCACCGCCGACAGCACATCCAGTTCGGCTTCGCTTTCGACGTTGAAGCAGCCGATGCCAGCCGACAGCGCCTGCTGCATTTCGGCGCGGGTTTTGCCGACGCCCGAAAAAATCACCTTGCGAACGTCGCCGCCTGCGGCCAACACGCGCTCCAGCTCACCACCAGAGACGATGTCAAAACCGCAACCGGCCTGCGCAAACACCTGGAGCACGCCGAGCGAGGAGTTGGCTTTCATGGCGTAGCAGATTTGCGCATCACGTCCCGCAAAGCCCTGCTGATACGCGGCGAGTGCCGACAGCATCGCGGCTTTGGAGTACACAAACAGCGGCGTGCCGTGTTCGCGAGCCAGCGCGGCCAGGCTGGTTTCTTCCAGGTGCAGTTGGTCCTGCCGATAGGCCAGCTGGGGTGCGCCCGGCAAGCCGGTGACGGACGCGGTAGGGTCAGGCATCCGGCTCATCGCGGAGGCAGGGCCGGTGCCGAGGTGGCAGGCGCGGCGGGTGGCGGCTGCGGGATGTCGGGCGTCGCAATCGGTGTGGCAGCGGTGCTGGCCGGTGTAGCCCCTGCCGAGGGCAGTGCTTTCGGCGGTGGTGGGAAAAACAGCGGGCCTTTCTGGCCGCAGGCTGTCAGGCCGGCGGCTGCGGCGAGGGCCAGCGTCAGTGTGCAAAAGCCATGACCCCGGAAGACGTCGCGGCCACGGCCTAGAATTTGAGCTCGAATGTGTGATCTTGCAAACATGATGGGATTGTAATGACGGACCTGGATTACCTGGACCATGCGGAGGCTGCGCTCAAGGCCATTGAAACGGCCTGCGACCGTATCAACGATGAGACCGATGCCGATGTGGACAACCAGCGCACCGGCGGCATGGTGACGCTGAGTTTTGCCAACCGCAGCCAGATCATTGTGAATCTGCAAAAACCCCTGCAGGAAATCTGGCTGGCAGCCCGCGCCGGCGGCTTTCATTACAAGCTGGTTGACGGCCAGTGGCGCGACACCAAGGATGACAGCGAGTTGTTTGCCGGACTGTCGCGTTACGCCAGCGAACAGGCCGGACAGCCCCTGGTTTTCAAGGCGCCAGACTGATCCCGCCTAGTTTTTAAACAGATCGAGGATCCGTTTTCTTTCATCGCCGGGCGGTGGTGACTCGATGGCAGCCCCGGGGGGCACCGGCTGTCCCTGGATCGGGTTGTCGGCGCCGGCGCCCGGCGCCGGTTTGTCGCCCAGACCCACGCTGCTGATGCCGGAGCCTTTGGCGTATTCGTCGTAAAACCATTCGCCACCGATGTTGACCACGCCTTCAGGCGGCGTGAATTCGGTCACCGGCACGCCCTTGAGCGCGTGTTCCATGAAATTGATCCAGACCGGCAGGCTCAGGCCGCCGCCGGTTTCCCGGTCCCCCAGCTTCTTGGGCGTGTCGTAGCCCATCCAGACCGCGGCTGTCAGTGTCGGCTGGTAGCCGACAAACCAGGTGTCGATCGAGTCGTTGGTGGTGCCGGTCTTGCCATACAGGTCGGGCCGTTTCAGTGTAGCCTGGGCCTTGGCGGCGGTGCCGCTGCGCGCTACTTCCTGCAGCAGGCTGGACATGATGAAGGCATTGCGGGCCTCGATGCCGCGCACCGACTCGTCAAGCCCCGGGGCCGGGGTTTCAATCACGGTCCGGCCCTTCTGGTCGGTGATTTTGGTGATCAGGTAGGGATTGACGCGGTAGCCTCCGTTGGCGAAGACTGAATAACCGATGGCCATCTGCAAGGGCGTGACCGATCCCGCGCCCAGTGCCATGGTCAGGTAAGCCGGGTGTTTTTCGGCGTCGAAACCGAAACGGGTTGTCCATTCCTGGGCGTTCTTGGCGCCGACGGCCTGCAATACCCGGATGGAAATCATGTTCTTTGATTTGGCCAGGCCGCGACGCAGGCTCATCGGACCGTCGAAGGTGCCGTCGTAGTTTTTCGGCTCCCAGGGCTGGCCGCCGGTGACGCCGGCATCAAAAAACAGGGGGGCATCGTTGACGACGGTCGCCGGCGTGAAGCCCTTTTCCAGCGCCGCCGAGTAGATGAAAGGCTTGAAGCTGGAACCGGGCTGGCGCCAGGCCTGGGTGACGTGGTTGAACTTGTTCTTTTCGTAGTCAAAGCCCCCGACCAGCGCCCGCACCGCGCCGTTGCGCGGGTCGATGGCCACAAACGCGCCTTCGACTTCGGGCAACTGGGTGATTTCCCAGGTGCTTTTCGGCGTTTTTGTCACGCGGATCAGGGCACCACGGCGAATCTTGATATTGGGGGCAGCTTTTTCGGACAGGCCTGACTGGGCGGGTTTGAGGCCGTCACCGGTGATTTCAATGGTTTCGCCGTTCTGGCGGACCGCGACGATTTTCTTGGGCCCGGCCTCGAGGACGACAGCCGACATCACGTCGTCGTTGTCGGGGTTGTCTGCGAGGGCGTCGTCAATGGCGTCTTCGGTTTCCTGCGGATCTTTGGACAGATCGATGAACTTCTCGGGCCCCCGGTAAATTTGCCGCCTTTCATAGTCCATGATGCCTTTGCGCAATGCTTTGTAAGCCACCGTCTGGTCGGCGGCGCGCAGGGTGGTGAACACATTGAGGCCGCGCGTATAGGTTTCGTCACCGTACTGGCTGAACACCAGCTGGCGAACGGTCTCGGCGACATACTCGGCATGCACCCGGCCGGTGTCCGGCCCGGACCGGACCTTGAGCTGCTCGGCTTTCGCCTCGTCGGCCTGGACCTGGGTGATGAATCCGTTGTCCTGCATGCGATCAATGATGTAGAGCTGGCGCGCCCTGGCGCGCTTCGGGTTGCTGACCGGGTTGTAGGCGGACGGTGCCTTGGGCAACCCTGCGAGCATGGCCGCCTCGGCGATGCTGACGTCCTTGAGCGGTTTGCCGAAATACGCTTCCGAGGCCGCCGCAAAGCCGTAGGCGCGCTGACCCAGGAAAATCTGGTTCATATAGATTTCGAGGATCTGATCCTTGCTGAGCAGGTGTTCCAGCTTGAAGGTCAGCAGCATCTCGTAGATCTTGCGGGTATAGCTTTTCTCCGTGGAGAGGTAGACATTGCGCGCCACCTGCATGGTGATGGTGGACGCGCCCTGGCTTTTGGCGCGGCCCATGTTGGCCAGGCCGGCGCGGATCACGCCGATGTAGTCCACGCCGCCGTGCGAGAAGAAGCGCGCATCTTCAATGGCCAGCACGGCGTCCTTCATCACCTTGGGGATGTCGGCAATCGGCGTCAGGTTGCGGCGCTCCTCGCCGAATTCGCCCAGCAACACGCCATCCGACGAATACACCCGCAATGGAAGCTTGGGCCGGTAGTCGAGCAAATCGGACACGTCCGGCAGGTTCGGGTAAGCCACGGCCAGGGCAACCGCGACGACCATCAGAACCGCCGCCATCCCGGCCAGCATCACCCCGAGGCCCCATGCTGCGGCCTTCAGCACTGCGGGCAGCCAAGGCAGCTTGTGACCCGGGTCAGTGCGGGATTCAGAGGGCGAGGAATTTGAGGGCATAAGGGTTTACCGTAAGTTCGCGCCAACATTATAAAAATTGGCTGTTCTGGAAGACCCGGGGTTTGTGAGGTAGTTCACATTTTGCATTTATTGCCCCATCGCTGTTCGGCCACCAAACCGGCCAAGCCTGCGAAAAGCGTCTACTTTTGACAACGGTGATAGTAAGTCAAAACTGAAAAATCCTTTGTTGTACAAGGACCTTACTGATAGCATTCAAGTGATTTCTTAAGTTTGTAGCGCTACCAGCTAGCCGCCATTTGGGGACTGTCTTGATCTCTTTGGGGTCCATATTTAACCGTCAATCGTCCGCCTTGCTGGGTTTGGACATCAGCTCGTCAAGCGTCAAGCTGGTTGAGTTGAGCCGTGACAAGGCTGGTAACCTGGTACTCGATCGCTGTGCGATTGAGCCCCTGGAGAGGGGCTGGATCACCGACGGCAACGTCGAAAAGTTCGACGAGGTGGCCGAGGCGGTGCGCCGGGTCGTTAAAAAAAGCGGGACCCGGACCAAAAATGTGGCGATGGCCCTGCCGGCATCGGCGGTGATCACCAAAAAAATCATTCTCCCGGGTGGCCTGAGCGAGCAGGAGCTTGAAATTCAGGTCGAAGCCGAGGCCAACCAGTACATTCCGTTTTCCCTCGACGAGGTCAGCCTGGACTTCTGCGTGGTTGGCCCCAGCGCTACCTCTGCAGGCGATGTGGAGGTGCTGATTGCTGCGTCGCGCAAGGAAAAAGTCAATGACCGGCAGGGGCTGGCCGAAGCGGCGGGTCTGAAGCCGGTGGTGGTCGATGTCGAGTCCTACGCATCGCGCCTGGCGACGGCGCGCCTGATAGAAAACCTGCCGAACAAGGGGCTGGACACCATGGTGGCCCTGTTTGAAGTGGGTGCCCTCACGACCAGCATGCAGGTCATCAAGAATGACGAAGTACTGTATGAGCGCGACCAGGCGTTTGGTGGCGCGCAACTGACCCAGCTGATCGTGCGCCAATATGGCTTTTCTCCGGAAGAAGCAGAGAGCAAAAAACGCAGCGGCGACTTGCCTGATGACTATGGTGTCAGCGTTCTCAAGCCCTTTGTCGACAGCATGGCACAGGAAATCGGCCGGGCGCTCCAGTTCTTTTTTACCAGCACCCCGCACAACAAGGTGGATCACGTGATGCTGGCCGGCGGCTCGTCAGCCCTGCCGGGTTTGACCGATGCCGTGACGCAACAGACCTCCTTTGCCTGCTTGGTGGCCAATCCTTTTGAAGGGATGAAACTCAGCGACAACATCCGGGA
Organism: Pseudomonadota bacterium; assembly: GCA_040385775.1. Taxonomy (GTDB): domain Bacteria; phylum Pseudomonadota; class Gammaproteobacteria; order Burkholderiales; family Burkholderiaceae_C; genus Polaromonas. The sequence continues at coordinate 11,124 of JAZKGR010000042.1, read as the reverse complement.
AAGCAAGATGAAGCGCGAAGCGGCGTCTTACTTGACGTCCTGCGGGCTGGCCTTAAGGAGGTTTTTCCAGTGATTCTGGTCAATCTACTTCCTCACCGCGAAGCGGCGCGCAAACGCCGGCGCGAAGCCTTTTTTGTGGCCTTGGGCATTGCCGCTTTGATGGGGGGTCTGATTTGCGGAGCGGTGTATTCCTGGTACCAGGCCCAGATTTCGAGCCAGCAGGCGAAAAACACTTTCCTCAAGTCGGAGATCACGCGGCTTGAAAACCAGATCAAGGAAATTGCCGGGCTGCAGCAGGAAATTGCCGCGCTGCGCGCACGTCAAAATGCTGTGGAAGATTTGCAGGGCAACCGGAATTTGCCGGTCTATTTGCTCGATGAGCTGGTGCGGCAATTGCCCGATGGCGTGTACCTGACCAGCATGAAGCAGGACAACCAGCTGGTTTTGTTGACAGGGGTTGCGCAGTCCAATGAGCGGGTGTCTGAGCTGTTGCGAAACTTGAGCAACAACAGCCCCTGGCTGACCCGGCCCGAATTGATTGAAATTACCGGCAGGGCGCTTGCGCTCAGCGCGCGGGATCAGCGGCGTGTGTCCAATTTTTCGATGCGGGTGGCCCTCAAACGCGCGACTGACGTGCAAAAAGCAGGGACCTCCGCCAGCCCTGCGGCGGCCAAGCCCGCGCTGCCCGCTCCTGCGGCGGCCAAGGGCTGACGGCGTGGTCAGCAACAGGCACTGAATATGGCTAAAGTCAATATCAATTTTGCTGCGATTCAAGCTGGCGTGAAGGCGCAGTTCGTCGGGCTCAATCCAAACGATCCCCCTTCATGGCCGGCGTTCCCGCGTTACCTTCTGTGCGTTTTCGTGACCGTGGCGGTTGTCACCGCGCTGTGGTTTGTCTGGCTCAGTGCTTCCGATGAAGAGCTCAAGGCCGAACAAGACAAGGAATTGCTACTGAGGGAAGACTTCAAGAAAAAACTGGCGCTGGCGGCCAGTCTGGACGGTTTGAAGAAACAGCGCGAGCAGGTGCAGCAGTACGTCACCCAGCTTGAAAAGCAATTGCCGAGCAAGGCCGAAATGGACGCGCTGCTTTCGGATATCAACCAGGCCGGCCTGGGCCGCAGTTTGCAGTTCGAGTTGTTCCGGCCGGGGCAGGTGAGTGTCAAGGACTACTACGCCGAATTGCCGATTGCCATCAAGGTCACGGGTCGCTATCACGACATCGGGGCATTCGCAGCCGACATCGCGAATCTGTCGCGGATCGTGACCCTGAACAACATCGCGATTGCGCCGCTCAAAGACGGCATGATGACCATGGATAGCACGGCCAAGACTTTTCGCTATCTTGATCCTGAAGAGATCTCGTCGCAGCGAAAAACGGCTCCTGCTGCGAAAGGCCCGAACAAATGAAACAGCTTCGCATCAGGAAGATGATGATTTTGCTGCTCGCGGCGGTAAGCTGTTTGGGCTTGGTCTCTTGCAGTTCCTCCGAGCATGAAGAGTTGCAGCAGTGGATGAGTGAGCAGCGCAGCCAAACCAGGCCCAGGATTCAGCCGCTGCCCGAGCCGACCAAGTTTTCGCCGCAAGCCTATACCCAGGAAGGCGCCATCGAGCCCTTCAGCAACCAGAAACTGCTGCAGGCGCTCAAGCGCGATTCCAGCCAGGCGAGTTCCAATGCAGGGCTCATCGCGCCGGAGTTGAACCGTCGCAAGGAGCCGCTGGAGGCCTTGCCGCTCGACGCGGTGGCCATGGTGGGCAGCCTCGTCCGGCAAGGGCAGCCCGTGGCCCTGCTGCGCGTCGACAATTTGCTTTATCAGGTGCGGGTCGGCAACTACCTCGGGCAGAACTACGGCCGCATCATGAAAATCTCCGAAACCGAGCTGGCACTGCGTGAAATTGTGCAGGACGCCGCAGGGGAATGGACCGAGCGGATGGCGAACATACAGCTTCAAGAGGGATCAAAATGAACAAGAACGCATGCACCACCGGGGCGGGGACGTTGCACCGCGCGTGCGCGCAACTGTCCGCGCGGGCAGTGATAGGCGTGGCCCTGTTGACCGCTTCCTTGCCGGCTGCGTTGTGGGCGCAAGCATCCAACGCCATAGAGTCTGTGACCGGTTCTGTTCAGGGCGGTACGGAGGTGATTCGCATCGACTTGACGGAAGCTTTGACAGCCGCGCCGACGGGTTTCTCGATCCAGACGCCGGCGCGTATCGCACTGGATTTTCCAGGGGTCAGCAATTCCATGGGGCGTTCGGCGGTGGAGCTGAATCTGGGTAATTTGCGTTCCGCCAACGTGGTTCAGGCGGGCGAGCGAACCCGTGTGGTGCTCAATCTCAAGGCGTCCACGGCCTACAGTACACAAATTCAGGGCAAGTCCTTGCTGATCACCCTGGCCCCGGTTGCAGTGGCTGCCCCGTCGGCGGTTGCCGCGCCGGTTTTTGCGGAGAGCCGAAACCGCGATACCTTGCCGCTCAAGGACATTGATTTTCGCCGTGGCACCGATGCTTCGGGCCGGATCGTTGTTGACCTGGCGAATAACCAGGTCGGCGTCGATATCCGGCAGCAAGGGCAGACGCTGGTCGTGGAATTCCTGAAAACCGCTTTGCCGGAAGGCTTGCGCCGCCGCCTGGATGTGTCTGACTTCGGCACCCCGGTTCAGAGCGTGACAACTTCCCAGTTCGGTGACAAGGTCCGCATGGTGGTGGAGCCCAAGGGCCAGTGGGAGCATAGCGCCTACCAGAGCGACAACCAGTTTGTCCTGGAGGTCCGCCAGCAGAAGGTGGACGAATCGAAGTTGTCTCAGGGCCCAGGCTATACCGGCGAGAAACTGTCGCTGAATTTCCAGAATATCGAAACCCGCTCCTTGCTGCAGGTGATTGCCGACTTCACCAACTTCAACATCGTCACATCGGACAGTGTCACCGGTGCTGTGACGCTGCGCCTCAAGGACGTACCTTGGGATCAGGCCCTGGACATCATCTTGCAGGCCAAGGGCCTGGGCATGCGGAAGACCGGCAATGTTCTGCTGATTGCGCCAAAGGATGAATTGGCGGCGAAGGACAAGCTTGATCTCGAGTCGCGCAACGCCATCCAGACACTGGAGTCTGTGCGTACGCAGTCTTTCCAGATCAACTATGCGAAGGCCGCCGAGATTGGCGCGCAGCTTACGGCTGGCGGCACAGGTCCGAACAGTGCGAGGATTCTGTCCGTTCGCGGCAGTGCAATTGCGGAAGCCAGGACGAACCAACTGTTTGTCACAGACATTCCGTCCAAGCTGGAGCAGGTCCAGAGTTTTATTGCGAAAATAGATATTCCCGTGCGGCAAGTACTCATCGAGGCGCGGATCGTGGAAGCCTCGGATACTTTTGGAAAATCCCTGGGTGTGAGGCTGGGGGGGCGTCCCTTTACCTTGAACGGGAGCCAGAATACACAGTTTGGCGCGACCTACATCACGCCGAATATCCCGGCCGGTACTGCGCCCCAGTTGGGGACAAATTTTGGAACCACGGCAGGTGATTTTGTCAACTTGCCCGGCGTTGGTCAAAATGGTTTTCCTGCTGCAACGTTCGCTGTCTCTCTCTTCAACTCCTCGCTGACGAGGTTGTTGAACCTTGAAATTTCCGCGATGGAGGCCGACGGCAAAGGCAAGATTGTGTCCAGCCCGCGGATCGTGACGGCCGACCAGGTCAAGGCGCTGATCGAGCAGGGCACGGAACTGCCTTACCAGCAGGCGACATCCAGCGGCGCGACCTCGATTGCTTTTCGCAAGGCCAACCTGAAGCTTGAGGTCACGCCTCAGATCACGCCAGAAGGCAATATCATTTTGAATGTTGATGTGAACAAGGACAGTGTGGGCCGCGCCACCGCCAATGGGTTTGCGATTGACACCAAACACATCCAGACCCAGGTTTTGGTGGAAAACGGCGGCACGGTGGTGATCGGCGGCATTTTCGAACAGAACGAGCGAGAAGATGAAACCAAGGTTCCCCTTCTCGGTGATTTGCCGGGCGTCGGCAACTTGTTCAAAACCAGAACACGCACCGCCAACAAATCTGAATTGCTGGTTTTCATCTCGCCCAAAATGATCAGCAACGGTGCTGCATTGCGCTGACACTTGCCGGTGGGTGGAGGGTCAAGCAGAGGTGAGCTGCATTCCCGGCGGCGCACGGTCGCCTTGACGCTTGCGTGGCGCCGAGGTAGCCCGCTGCTGCCCTCACTACCTTCCCTTTCATGACCAAATCAGGCCTGAACATGGGTGCTCCTTCGAATTTGATTGCCCATGTTGCCTTTGTCGGCCTGCCCGGGTCAGGCAAGTCCACTGTCGGACGCCAACTCGCGCGGCGCCTGGGTCGGCCCTTTGTGGACACGGACCATCTCATCGAAAAGCGCATCGGTCTGTCTATCCGCGAGTTTTTTGAACGCGAAGGCGAAGAGCCTTTCCGTGATCTGGAGCAGGCGGTTATTGATGAGGTGACCGGCGGAGAGCCCTGTGTGTTGTCCACTGGCGGCGGTGCGGTGCTCAGGCAGGCGAACCGCGAGCATCTCAAGCGGCGCAGCCATGCGATCTATTTGCATTCGTCGCCGGAGGACGTTTTTCGCCGCTTGCGCCATGACCAGAACCGGCCGCTGCTGCAGGTAGCCGATCCGCTGGCACGCTTGCGTGACTTGTATGCTGTGCGCGACCCGCTGTACCGCGAGAGCGCGCGACTGGTGGTCGAGACCGGGCGCCCCTCGGTGCCGGCCCTGGTCCACCTGATCGCGGACCAGCTCCAGGCTGCGGGCCTGTTGCCGGCAGCGCCTGACTGAGGCGCCGGCGCGAGGGTGGGGAACACCCGACCAGCCTCAAAGCGAAGCCTCTACACTTGCGGCATGCATGCAAACTCTTCTCTGGCGACGCAACAGGTACGGATTAACCTGGGCGAGCGCAGCTACCCCATCAGCATAGGTGCCGGCCTGCTGGGCGATCCGGCGACTTACCAGAACCTGCCGGCTGCCAGCACCGCCCTGATCGTGTCGAATGCCACCGTGGCGCCCCTGTATGCCGGGTTGTTGCGGACCGCATTGCAGCCACACTACAAGCGCGTTTTGCAGGTGGCTTTGCCCGACGGCGAGGCCCACAAGGACTGGCCCACGCTGCAGCTGATTTTTGACGCGTTGCTCGAAAATGGCTGCGACCGCAAGACCGTGCTGTTTGCGCTCGGCGGCGGCGTGGTGGGGGACATGACGGGGTTCGCTGCAGCCTGCTACATGCGCGGCGTGCCGTTTGTGCAGGTGCCGACCACGCTGCTGGCGCAGGTGGACTCTTCCGTCGGTGGCAAGACCGCCATCAACCACCCGCTGGGCAAAAACATGGTGGGTGCGTTTTACCAGCCCGAGCGCGTGATCTGCGACCTCGATGTGCTGCAAAGCCTGCCGCCGCGTGAGCTGAGCGCGGGCCTCGCCGAAATCATCAAGTACGGTCCGATTGCCGACATGGCCTTTCTCGGGTGGATCGAAGACAACATCGAGGCACTGCTGGCGCGCGAGCCGGCCGCGCTCGCGCATGCGATCCGGCGCAGTTGTGAAATCAAGGCCGAGGTGGTGGGCCAGGACGAGCGTGAAACCGGCCTGCGCGCCATCCTCAACTTTGGCCACACGTTTGGCCATGCGATCGAGTCGGGACTGGGTTATGGCCAGTGGTTGCATGGCGAGGGCGTGGGCTGCGGCATGGTGATGGCGGCGCGGCTGTCGCAACGCCTGGGTGGAGTGGATGCCGCGTTTGTCGAGCGCCTGCGCACGCTGATCCAGCGTGCCGGGCTGCCGGTCACCGGACCGCAGCTGTCGGCAGCCGACAGTGCCGGGCGTTATCTGGAGCTGATGCGTGTGGACAAAAAGGCCGAGGCGGGTGAAATCAAGTTCGTGGTGATCAACACACCGGGCAGCGCCGCCTTGCGCAGTGCGCCGGACGCCCTGGTGCGCGAAGTGATTGATGCCAGCTGCGATTGACCAGAAACTCCAGCGCTATAAAAATAATAGCTGCTTGCACACGTCCGATCTGGGCCAGAGGCCGATTTGATGCATAAACCATGACCTTGCTGGCCCCTTACGCTTCCGATCCGGCCGATTCCCGTGGCCGGCGCCATCCGGAGCCGGCTGCGCCCACACGCTCGGCCTTCCAGCGCGACCGCGACCGCATCGTGCATTCCACCGCCTTCAGGCGGCTGGTCTACAAGACCCAGGTGTTCCTGAACCATGAAGGTGACCTCTTTCGTACCCGGCTGACGCACTCACTGGAAGTCGCCCAGCTCGGCCGCTCCATCGCGCGCACCTTGCGCCTGAACGAGGACCTGGTCGAAGCCATTGCACTGGCGCATGACCTGGGCCACACCCCGTTTGGCCACGCCGGGCAGGACGCGCTCAATGCCTGCCTGAAAAGCCACCATGCCGACAGCGCCGGCTTTGAGCACAACCTGCAGAGCCTGCGCGTGGTGGACACGCTGGAAGAGCGTTACCCCGACTACAACGGGCTGAACCTGTCGTTTGAGACCCGCGAGGGCATCCTCAAACACTGCTCGCGCCGCAACGCCAGGCGCATCGAGGCGCGCGAGCCTGGTGGCGTGGCGCAACGCTTTCTGGCCATGGCAGAGGGGCAGCCTGCGCAACAGCCGGGTCTGGAAGCCCAGCTCGCCAACCTGGCCGACGAGATTGCCTACAACGCGCATGACATCGACGATGGCGTGCGGTCCGGCCTGTTGAGCCTGGACCAGCTGGAGCAGGTGGAGCTGTTTGCGCAATACCGTAGCCAAGCGTCGCTGCAGCATCCGGGCCTGCAGGGCCGCCGCCTGCTGTTCGAGGCCATACGCCGCATGCTCAGCGCCCAGGTGTACGACGTGATGGACGCCACACGGGCCGCGCTGGCTGAGGCCGCGGTGGACAGCGTCGAAGCGGTGCGGCGGAGTCCGCCGCTGGTGCGCTTCAGCCCGGACATGGCCGCAAAGTCCTCGTCCCTCAAGCGCTTCCTGTTGCAAAACCTGTACCGCCATCCGCAGGTGGTCGAGACCACACAAACCGCGCAGCAGGTGGTGCGCGAGCTGTTTGCCGCCTACATGGCCGATCCGGCCGAAATGCCGCAGGCCCACACCGATCGCTTCGACCGGTTCGAAAGCAACCCACTGGCGGGCGGCGGTGCGCCGGCAAAACCTGAACGCGTGGTAGCCGACTACATTGCCGGCATGACCGACCGTTTTGCCGCCCGGGAACATGAGCGCCTGATTGGCCGCGCGGCCTTCCCTCCGTGATGCTGATGCGTCCGGCCGCCTGTGTGATTGCTGCGGGGGTGGTGGCAGCGCTACACGTCGCCAAACTGCCGCCGGCGCTGCCGGTGTTGCAGCAGGGCATGGGCGTGTCGCTGCTGCAGGCCGGTTTCCTGTTGTCGCTGGTGCAGCTCGCGGGCATGGCGCTGGGCCTGCCGGCAGGCTTGCTGATTCAGCGCTGGGGCCCCCGGCGCAGCCTGATGGCGGGCTTGCTGGTGCTCACAGGTGCCAGCGCGCTGGGCGGCGCCGCGCAGAGCACCACCACCTTGCTGCTATCCCGCGCGCTGGAGGGACTGGGTTTCCTTTGTGTGGTGCTGCCTGCGCCCGGTTTGCTGCGTCAGCTGGTACCACCCGGGCAACTCAGCCGGGTGCTCGGCGGCTGGGGCGCCTATATGCCATTGGGTGCCGCCCTGGCCTTGCTGGCCGGCCCTGCCGTGATGGCACTGGCCGATGCCGCGTGGGGCTGGCGCCTGTGGTGGTGGGGCCTGTCCGCGCTGGCGGCGCTGCTCGCGCTGCTGGTCTTCCTGCGGGTGCCCGCCGATGCGCCGGCGCCCGGGCTGGCTGCGGACCGGCAGCAACCGGCTGCCACGGCCTCGTCCTGGCGCAGCCTGCTCAAACGCACCTTGCGCTCGCGCGGCGCCTGGGCAGTGGCCCTGAGTTTTGCGATGTATTCGGGCCAGTGGATGGCCGTGGTCGGATTTCTTCCATCGATTTACGCGCAGGCCGGCGTTGCGGCGGCCGCCACGGCCTGGCTCACTGCGCTGGCCGCCGGTGTCAATATCATCGGCAACCTGGCTGCCGGCCGGCTGCTGCATCGCGGGGTGCCGCCGGTGGCCCTTTTGGCGGCAGGTTTTATTGCGATGGCCCTGGGCACCGGTGTGGCCTTCGGCGTGGATGGCAGCCCCCGGCTGCAGTACCTCGCCGTGCTGGTTTTTTCCATGGTGGGCGGCTTGATCCCCGGAACGCTGTTCAGTCTCGCGGTCCGGCTCTCGCCGGAGCCGCAGGCGGTGCCCACCACTGTGGGCTGGGTCCAGCAGTGGTCCGCGCTGGGCCAGTTTGTCGGACCGCCGCTGGTGGCGGCGGTGGCGGCGCAGGCTGGTCACTGGCAATGGACATGGGTGGTCACCGGTGCGTGTTCGGTCGCCGGCTTGCTGCTCGCCTGGCAGATCCAGCCGCTGCTCAAGCAGCCCTGAAGGACCTGCCTGCGGCACCCGCCGCATGCTTGCATAGCCTTATGACGTGTTGGCATCCGGCTTTGCCCCTTTCCCGGGACGAAACAATTAATCTCTGTATTTGTTCATTTGCTTACAACTACCCATTGAGATCGGGTGCGGCACCCATCTTGCGTAAGCAGCGGTAACTCAACCAAGGCCTGTATGAAAATTCATCGTCGTGCACTTATTGCGAGCGCCCTGTCTGCCGGTGCAGCGGTCTGGAGTCCTGCCATCTGGTCGCAGACAGCCAAGGGCGGCCGCAAACTTGTGATTGGACAATCGGTACCGCTGACCGGAGCTGCCGACCAGATCGGTCTGGCTTACCTCAACGGTGCCAAGCTCTATTTCGATGCGATCAATGCCAAAAATGGTGCGGCCGGTTACAAAATCGAGGTTAAAACGCTGGACGACGGCTACAACCCGGTCAAAGCGGCTGCGAATGCCAAACAGCTCATCGACGACGATGTGGATGCCTTGTTCGGTTTTGTCGGCACCGCCAGTTGCGATGCGGCCTTCGCTGTTGCCAAACCCGCCAATACCTTGTTTTTTGCGCCGTTTGCGGCATCGGACGGCTTGCGCGAGGCCTCCCTCAGCAATGCCTTCCATATCCGGCCGGCGCTGGCCGATGAAGCCTACAAGATGGTTCGTCATTGCGCTACCTTGAACCAGAACCGCATCGCCGTGTTCGCGGAAGACGACGCCATGGGCCGTGCCGGGCTGGCCGCTGTCAACCAGGCATTGGTCGACCTGAAGTTGCCGCCGCTGGTGGCCAGCGCGTTTGCCCCGGTCAACAGCGACAAGGTGGGCCCGGCTGTAGCTCAGCTGGCCAAATCCAACGCCCAGGCCATCATCCAGGTCAGCCTGTTCAACACTTCTGCCGCTTTTATCCGGGCCATGCGCAAAACCGGTTTTGCCGGCCAGTTCCTGAACTTTTCGGTGGTCGGGATCGATCCGCTGTTCACAGCCCTCGGCAAGGAAATTGGCGGTGTGGTCATCTCCCAGGTGGTTCCATCACCGCGCAGCGCCGGAACGCCCATCATCAAGGAGTACCTGGATGTGCTCAACCAGACCGACCAGAACCCGAGTTATGAAAGTGTCGAAGGTTATATTGCGGCCCGCACGTTTGCCGAGGGCGTGAGGCGCAGCGCCGCTGGCGGCAAGGTGGACCGTGCGTCGCTTCAGAAAGCTTTTGAATCCGTGATCGACTACGACGTCGGTGGTTTTCGCGTGAACCTGCGTGCGAAAAAGTACGAATCCGTGCGCCTGGTCGATCTGGTCACCATCACGCCCGACGGCAAGGTGGTCCGGTAGCCAGAGGGCTTGCGGGAATCAGGGGACAGATCCGATTTATGATGCGCTTGCTCACAGCGCATCACACCATGGCCCGTCTCCCCCGTCTCAGTCTTCCGGGCTACCCGCAGCACATCATCCAGCGCGGCAACAACCGGCAAGCCATAGCCACATCCGCAACCAACTACCAGACGCTGCTGGCCCTGATCGACGAGAACGCCCGGAAATTCTCCGTGGCCGTCCATGCCTACGTGCTGATGGACAACCATTTCCACCTGCTGGCAACGCCCGAAACGGCAGACGGTGTGCCGCAGTTGATGCAGGCCACGGGCCGGCGGTACGTGCGCTACTTCAATGACAGCCAGGGGCGAACCGGCACGCTGTGGGAAGGGCGTTACCGGTCTACGGTGATTCAGGCAGAGCGCTACCTGTTGGCTTGCATGGCGTATATCGACCTCAATCCGGTGCGCCATGGCCTGGTGGTCCAGGCGCGCGACTATCCATGGTCCAGCCACGGCCACTACGCGGGCTTGCGTGTCGACCGGCTGGTGACGCCGCACCCCCAATACTGGTCTTTGGGCAATACGCCTTTTGCGCGCGAAGCCGCCTACGATCAGATGGTGAACGACGGCGTTCCGGCTGACCAGCAGCTGGCATTGACGCAATCCGCACTCAGTGGCTGGGCGCTCGGCGACCCTGCATTTATGGCCGAATTGCAGATGCAGACCCCACGCCGGGTCAGCAAGGTGTCGGCGGGACGGCCGCCGAAAAAGCAATCGCCCGGAGCTCAGGGTTGAGTGTGTTCGCCCGCTTGATCTGACCCTAATTAATTTTTCGGCTTTCTGACGGGAATTAAATAGGAATCTGACCCTATTTATTCAACTTGGCATTGTTGTTGCACTGCACTATGCTCTCTTTCCCCGCGATATATCAAGAACCCCGGCAGACCGGCTTGCTGCGCATTTTTTGCCGCACGGTTGTCTGCCCATTGACCAGGAGTGCGCCATGACCACGGCTGCTGAAATCAGGCATTTTCAAGACAACGGTCTTTACAGTCCCGCCAACGAACACGACGCTTGCGGCGTTGGTTTTGTCGCACACATCAAGGGCCACAAGAGCCATGCGATCGTCCAGCAGGGCCTGAAAATTCTTGAAAACCTGGACCATCGGGGGGCTGTGGGTGCCGACAAGCTGATGGGTGACGGCGCCGGTATCCTGATCCAGCTGCCTGACGCGCTGTACCGTGAAGAAATGGCCAAGCAGGGCGTGACCCTGCCGCCGCCCGGCGAATACGGTGTCGGCATGGTGTTTCTGCCGAAAGAGCATGC
>JAZKGR010000041.1:0-5399 GCA_040385775.1 Pseudomonadota bacterium | reverse complement strand
GCGCCGGCGCAGAAGTCCACCACCATTTCGCCGCGTTTGGCATCCACCAGCAGGGCCAGCAACTGTGAGCCTTCGTCCTGCACCTCGATGGCGCCACGGGTGAAGGCGTCCAGCTTGTTCAGGGCCGGTTTGGTGGTCATGCGCAGCCCCCACGGGGAATATGGGGTTGCTACTGTTTTAATAGCTGCTTTCGCAAGCTCCTTCTGGACTTCAGCCCGCTTTTCCTTGAGTGTGTTGACGCGGAGGTCCAGGCCGGCAGGCGCATTGAGGCTTTCAACCAGCGGCCAGAAGTCCTCGCCGAGCTGGGCTTTCAGTGGCTCGACCAGCCAGGCCGGCAGGTTGTGCCGGTGCAGCTCCATCAGGTCCTCAGGCTTGACCTCGTCGCAGCGCGCCAGCCAGTCTTTCTCCTGGTCCGTGAGCGCGCCCAGCAAAAAGTCGCGCTCTGCAGCGAAACCGAGGATACACAGTCGCCGCTCGGTCGGACCGCTGCCGTGCTGGGCCAGGTAGGTGTAAAGGTTTTTCTTGCGCAGTACGGTGTAAATCGTCTCGGCCACGGTGGCGCGCTCGCGCGGGCCCAAGCGTTGCTCACGGAAATGGCGCGACACCACCATGTCGGCGGGGTGGTCGAAACGGAGAACCTGCTTGAGGAGAACGGTACAACTGTCGAGTAAGGCGTTAGGATGCATGCCCCATTGTCCCACCGCAGGCCCAGAGGCCCGTCCAGCAATCAGGAAGACCATGTCCGACGAACTCCCGCCGCTGATAGAAACGCCCCCCGGTTTGTACCGCCACTACAAGGGCCTGATATACGAGGTGGTGGGCACGGTGCGCCACAGCGAAAGCCTGGAACCCATGACGCTGTACCGCGCCTTGTATGGGGACAAGGGCCTGTGGGTGCGCCCGGCAGCCATGTTCAACGAAGAGGTCGTGATCGACGGACGGGTCCAGCCGCGCTTTGCCAGGCAAGCCGGCTAGCCCGGGCTTGCCCCCGTCAACGATAATCGTGGGTTATGTCCGAATCCACCGAAATCGAAAAACAGGTCAAGCGCCGCCGCACGTTTGCCATCATTTCCCACCCTGACGCCGGCAAGACCACGCTGACTGAAAAGCTGCTGCTGTTCTCCGGCGCGATCCAGATTGCCGGCAGCGTCAAGGCGCGCAAGGCCGCGCGCCATGCGACCTCCGACTGGATGGAGATTGAAAAGCAGCGCGGCATCTCGGTGGCCTCCTCGGTCATGCAGATGGAATACCGCGACTGCGTGATCAACCTGCTCGACACCCCCGGCCACCAGGACTTCTCGGAAGACACCTACCGCGTGCTGACCGCCGTCGATGCCGCGCTGATGGTGATCGACGCCGCCAACGGCGTCGAGCCGCAAACGCGGCGCCTGCTGCAGGTCTGCCGCGCGCGCAACACGCCCATCCTGACCTTCGTCAACAAGATGGACCGCGAAGTGCAGGACCCGATGAGCGTGATGGACGAGATCGAGCAGGAGCTCGGCATGACGGTGGTCCCCTTCACCTGGCCGGTCGGCATGGGCAAACTGTTCCACGGTGTGTATGACCGGCGCGAAAAACGCATGCGTGTCTTCAGCCCCGGCGAGGACAAGGCCGGCGGTGACGATGAAATCCTGGCCGGTCTGGACAACGCGGAAGCGACCAAACGCTTCGGCGCCGAATTCACCCAGGCGCAGGATGAACTGGAACTGCTGGAGGGGGCCTCGCCCGAGTTCAGCCGCGCGGATTTCCTGAGCGGCAAACAGACGCCGATGTTTTTCGGCTCAGCCATCAACAACTTCGGCGTGCAGGAAGTGCTGGACGCGCTCGTGGACCTGGCGCCGGCGCCGGCCGAACGCGCCGCCCTGCAGCGCGTGGTGCAACCCGAAGAAAAGAAATTTTCCGGCGTGGTCTTCAAGATCCAGGCCAACATGGACCCGGCGCACCGTGACCGCATCGCGTTTTTGCGCGTCGCCAGCGGCGAGTTCACGCGCGGCATGCGGCTCAAAGTGGTGCGCAGCGGCAAAGAGCTGCGCCCCAACACCGTGGTGAGTTTCATGAGCCAGCGCCGCGAGCTGCTGGACACCGCTTTCGCCGGCGACATCATCGGCATCCCCAACCACGGCGTGCTGCAGCTCGGCGACACCCTGACCGAGGGCGAAGCCCTGCAGTTCACCGGCCTGCCCTTTTTTGCGCCGGAGATGTTCCGCGCCGTCGAGGTGGCCGACCCGCTGCGCAGCAAGCAGTTGCGCGCCGGCCTGACCCAGCTCGGCGAAGAAGGCGCGATCCAGGTGTTCCGGCCGATTGCCGGCTCGCTGCTGCTGTTGGGTGCGGTCGGCCAGTTGCAGTTTGAAGTGGTCGCTCACAGGCTCGAGCATGAGTACGGCGTCAAGGCGCGCATCATGGGCAGCCAGTTCAACTTGGCGCGCTGGGTCACCAGCGATGACCCGAACGAGCTCAAAAAATTCATGGACGCCAATTCCCACCGCGTCGCACTCGACGCGGTCGACGCCCCCACCTTGCTGGTGGACCACAGCGCCACCCTGCGTGCGGTGGAGCAGCAGTGGCCCAAGATCAAGTTCCACGCGCTGCGCGAGCACGCCGGCCTGGTGTTCCAGTCGAAAATCTAGAAGCCTTTTCAGCCTTCAGCCCTCGACCGACGGGCGCAAGCAGCTATCAATTCAGTAGCGCTTGCGCCGCCGACTGCGTTCAGTTGGCTTTCAGAAAATCCCCGACTTCGAGCAGGATCAGCTCGTTGTCATCGGCCTTGTTGGGCTCGCGGCTGCTGGAAAACGGCAGGTTGTTGTCGTTGCCCACAATGATGTGGGTCGCATCCACCACGTCCACGTTTTCGATGGTGAAGAAGGGAAAGGTCAGCACGCCGTTGTTCAGCGGCTTGCGCGCCAGCTTGTTGGGGTCGGCAATCGCCATCAGGTCGATGTAGCCAATCTTGCGCACCGCCGCGCCGACATTGGCTTCGCTGAGCTCGATCTTGTAGACGCGCTTGAATTTGGCCAGATCATGAAAGCAATCCGTGCGCTTCTGGCCTTCCGGGCAAGCCTTGTCAGCCGTGCCTTCACCATTGTCGCGTTCGATGACCAATCCGGTCGTTCCGTCGATCATGTTGAAGTCGCCGATCGCGTGGCTGGCGCCTTCGAGCACATATTTCCAGTGACGACCGGTCCAGCTTTCGCTTTTCACGTCGAACTCCAGCACGCGCAGGTAGTCCTTGCCGTCCAGCTTTTCATTGCCCTTGGTCGTTGCATCCCACAAGGCGCCTTCGAGCAGCGCGTACAGCTTGCTGCCGTCCTTCGATGCGGCCATGCCTTCGTAACCCTTGGAGCGGCGCACCTGGAAATCCACCGCGCCACCGGGCACGCCCGGCGTGGTCACCGCAGGATGGTCGGGTGAGCGCACCAGCTTGCCGTCCACCTGGGTTTCAAACACGGCCAGCACCCGGCCTTTCATGTCGGCCTTGATCAGGTAAGGGCCGAACTCGTCACCGATCCACAGCGCGCCGCCGGCGATCTGGAAGCTTTCGGTGTCGAAGTCGCTGCCGGTCAGGTAACGCTGCTTGGTGCCTTCATGGACGATGCGAAACGGCACCTTTTTGTCCGGGTCGCTCAGGAAGATGGTTTCCAGCCGCTTCATCCCGCCGCCCTTGAAGTCCACGGCGTAGCGGTTCAGATAAAGCATGGAGTCGGGCGAATTGGCTTTGGCGCCGGAGCCGTTGTCGGTCAGGATCCAGAAGCTGCCGTCGGGCATTTTCTTGATGCCGGAATGACCCTGGACCGGCTGGCCCTTGAAGGGCAGCGAGACGCCGGTGGGTCGGCCCGCCGAACGGCCCTCGACCGTGCCCACAGCTTCAACGCGTTTTCCGGAGGTGAATTTACCGGCATTTTTCAGATCCTGCGGCGCGTCTTTGGGTGCCGCGATAAAGGTCTGCGCCGGCAGTAGCGCGTGGCCGGCCAGCGTCGCCGGGAAGGCAGTCTGCGCATGCAGGGGCGCGGCCAGCAGCGCAGCGGCAAACAGGGGAACAGCCGCGCGGGCAGGCCAGCGACGGGAGGGAGTACGGGCAATGCGGAAAGAAGGCATGGTTTATCCGTTGTTGGAGAAGCACGCATGGTGGTTTATTCCTGTGACATCGTGATGACCGGGAGTTCCCGGAGCGGACAAGCCGCGCTTTTGCAATAAGCTATGCGGATGGATGGAAAGGCGGGATTGCGTGCTTGCTTGCTGATGCTGCTTTGGCTGGTGCTGCAGCCGGGGCATGCGCAGGATTTCGGCCGCCTGAGCGAGGACAGCGTCACCATCACGCTGTCCGAACCGCTGCGATGGGTGGCTGTGCCCAAAGGCAGCGCGGGCTCGCCCGACGCACTGATCGCCGGCGGTCCCAGGGACTTCACACCCTACACCCCCACCACCGTGCTGCCCACCTCCCGCGACCAGGACGTCTGGGCCACCTTTTCGCTGCCGCCCACCGAATCGCTGCAGACCTGGTTCATCCGCCTGCCCGGCCAGCCGCTCATCAAAGCCAGCCTGTTTTCACTGGGTCCCCAGGGGCAGTGGCTGGAGCAGGCCGCAGGGGAAGCAATTGCGCCGGCGGCATGGTCCCTGCCCACGCGGGTGCCGAGTTTTGAAATGCAAACCCGCAACGACCGCGCGCAGACCTACTACCTGCGCTTCGAGAACAACCGCGCGCTGACCGGTCGGCCCATGCTGCTGTCGCCGGTCGAGTATGTCAATGGCGCGTCCCGCGTTGGCGTGGTGATCGGCCTGATGTGGGGCATGTTCAGCGTGCTGGCTGCGCTCAGCATCGCCGCCTTCGCGATGGCCCGCAACCGTGTCTTCCTGTGGTTCGGCGCAGTGGTGGTGACCCTGATGTTCACGCAGCTGGTGCTGATCGGCTATGGCAGCTGGCGCATGTGGCCGGGTAGCGCGCACCTCAACCAGGTCATGGGCTGGGTCTCGGCAGCGCTGAGCATGGCCGCGGGAGCGTGGTTTTGCGCCCAGGCCAGCTACGCCCGCAGCGGCCATCCGCATATCTACAAACTGCTGGTGACCGTCATGGCGGTCAGCCTGCTGATGGCCGCCATGATGGCGATCCGGCAGGATTTCATCCCGCGCGACTTCCGCAACCTCTGGCTGGGGGTCGCCACGGTGACGATTCTCGGCAGCCTGATCTGGATGTCCCTGCGCGGGCAGGCCTGGAACCAGCTCCTGTTGCTGGGTACGGCGCCCATCGCGCTGGCAGCACTGGCGCGCATCGCCTACAACGCGGGGTGGTTCACCAACATCGAGGCCGCGCAGGCCGCCGGGGTGATGTCCGCCATGGTCGGCCTGTTGTGGATCTTTTTTGTGCTGGCCTGGCGCAGCCGGGCGGCGCTGTTTTCCAACCATCG
>JAZKGR010000040.1:0-8605 GCA_040385775.1 Pseudomonadota bacterium | reverse complement strand
CCGCCAACTTCCGCGAAGGCCTGAACGTGCTGGAGTACTTCATCTCCACCCACGGTGCCCGAAAAGGCCTGGCTGATACTGCGCTGAAAACGGCGAACTCCGGTTACCTGACGCGCCGCTTGTGCGACGTGGTCCAGGATCTGGTGGTCACCGAAGAAGACTGCGGTACACAAGACGGTTCGGTGATGCGCGCCATTGTTGAAGGTGGTGAGGTGATTGAATCGCTGCGTGACCGTATCCTGGGCCGCACGGCGGTTGAAGATGTCCTGCACCCCGAAAACCGTGCGGTGCTGGCAAAAGCTGGCGTGATGCTGGACGAAGACCTGATCGACGAGCTGGAAGTCGCCGGCGTGGACGAAGTCAAGGTGCGTACGGCGCTAACCTGCGAAACCCGCTTCGGCCTGTGCGCCAAGTGCTACGGACGCGATCTGGGCCGTGGTGGCCTGATCAACATCGGTGAAGCGGTCGGTATCATCGCCGCGCAGTCGATCGGCGAGCCAGGCACGCAGCTGACCATGCGGACCTTCCACATCGGTGGCGCGGCATCGCGTGCCGCCATTGCCTCCAGCGTGGAAGCCAAGTCCAACGGCGTGATCGGTTTCAACGCACCCATGCGTTATGTGACCAACAGCAAGGGCGAACTGGTGGTGATTGCCCGTTCCGGCGAGATCGTCATCCATGACGAGCATGGCCGCGAGCGTGAGCGCCACAAGGTGCCTTACGGCGGTATCCTGAACGTCAAGGCCGACCAGCAAATCAAGGCCGGTGCGATCCTGGCCAACTGGGACCCGCTGACCCGCCCCATCATTACCGAGTTCGCCGGCAAGGTGCTCTTCGAGAATGTGGAAGAAGGCGTGACGGTGGCCAAGCAGCTCGACGAAGTGACCGGTCTGTCCACCCTGGTGGTGATCGATCCGAAACGCCGCGGCGCGACCAAGGTGGTTCGTCCCCAGGTCAAGCTGATCGATGCCTCCGGCAACGAAGTCAAGATCCCCGGCACCGATCACTCGGTGACGATTGGCTTCCAGGTCGGTGCGCTGGTCCAGGTGCGTGATGGCCAGGACGTGGGCCCCGGCGAGGTGCTGGCGCGTATTCCGGTCGAAGGCCAGAAGACCCGTGACATCACCGGCGGTTTGCCGCGTGTGGCCGAGCTGTTCGAAGCCCGTACGCCGAAAGACAAGGGCACGCTGGCAGAGATGACCGGTACCGTGTCCTTCGGTAAAGAGACCAAGGGCAAGATCCGCCTGCAGATCACGGATCCTGAAGGCAAGGTCTGGGAAGACCTGGTTCCGAAGGAAAAGAACATCCTGGTGCACGAAGGCCAGGTCGTGAACAAGGGCGAGTCGATTGTGGACGGCCCGGCCGACCCGCAAGACATCCTGCGCCTGCTGGGCATGGAAGAGCTGGCCCGCTACATCGTCGACGAAGTGCAGGACGTTTACCGCCTGCAGGGCGTGAAGATCAACGACAAGCACATCGAAGTGATTGTTCGTCAGATGCTGCGCCGCGTGGTTGTCGAAAGCGTGGGTGACTCCAGCTACATCGCCGGCGAACAGGTCGAGCGTTCGGTCATCCTGGACGCCAACGACGCGTTGCGTGCCGACGCCAAGATCCCGGCGACTTTCAGCAACCTGCTGCTCGGTATCACCAAGGCATCGCTGTCGACCGACTCGTTCATTTCTGCGGCTTCCTTCCAGGAAACCACCCGCGTGCTCACCGAGGCTGCCATCATGGGCAAGCGCGACGAGTTGCGTGGCCTGAAAGAAAACGTGATCGTCGGCCGCCTGATCCCTGCCGGTACCGGCATGGCCTACCACGAGGCACGCAAAGCCAAGGACCAGATGGACGACGCCGAGCGCCGTGCCATCGCCGAAGCCGAAGCGGCCGAGCTGGAAGCCCTGCCCGAGCAGAGCAGCGAAGGTGCTGCCAGCGAGTAATCGCTGCTTTTCTACGCTATAAAAAGCATAGCGCCTCAAGCCCTTTAGACGGGGGCTTGAGGCGTTTTTCATTGTGAATCTGGAACCCTGACACACGCGCCGGCGTGTGCCGTGCACGCTCGCGCTGTACAGCGTGCGCGCTTGTCGGCTACAGTCGCGATGCCGCCTGAGGGCCGCAGCATTGTTGCTGCATTCGGAGAAAAGTTGCCATGTCCACCCAGTCTGTGATCCTGATCGTCGTGTTTGCCTTGCTGCTGTTCTGGGCCGTCGGCGCCTACAACCGGCTGGTGCGCCTGAAAAACATGATTGCCAATGCGTTTGGTCAGATCGACGTGCAGCTCAAGCGACGCTACGACCTGATCCCCAATCTGGTGGAGGCCGCCAAAAAATACCTGTTGCACGAGCGTGAAACGCTGGAAGCCGTGATTGCTGCGCGCAATCAGGCGCGCACTGCAAATGACGCGGCGCGCAACCGGCCGACCCATGCGCCTGAAGTGATGGCGCTGGCGGCGGCCGAGCAGGCGCTGGCAGGCAGCCTGGACCGCCTGTTTGCCCTGACGGAAGCCTACCCCGAGCTCAAGGCCGACGAAACCATTCGCGAGCTCAGCGAAGAACTCACCAGCACCGAAAACAAGGTGGCTTTCGCGCGCCAGGCCTATAACGACTGCGTGCTCGACTACAACAATGCCCAGGCGCAGTTTCCCGCACTGCTGGTCGCCCGTCTGTTCGGCTTTGCGTCAGCCGCGATGTTGCAGGCGACCGAAAGTGCCGTCGAACGGCAGGCCGTGCGCATTCAGATGTAGCCTGCCTGCTTCCGTCAGCCATGCGTTTTTTTGAGCAACAGGACCAGGCGCGCGCCCAGACCCGCAAATTGGTGCTGCTGTTTGCGCTCGCGGTGTTGCTGCTGGTGCTGGGCATCAATGGCGCGCTGGCGTTGACCTGGCGGCTGGTCACGCCGGGCTTCAGCGGGTATCCAGCCTACTTTTTCACTGTCAACACTGTCATGACCCTGGTGTTTGTGCTCGGCGGCTGGTGGCTGGAAACGTCCAATCTTGAAGAGGGCGGCGAAAAACTGGCGCGCCGCGCCGGTGCGCGCGAAGCCTGGCCTTCCACCCGTTTTGACGAGCAAAAGCTGTGCAACATCGCCGCTGAGCTGGCCATTGCGGCCAGCATGCGAACTCCGCAGGTCATGGTGCTGGAGCGGGAGGCCAGCATCAATGCTTTTGCCGCCGGCTGGAACGAAGACGACGCGGTGATTGCGGTGACGCGTGGCGCGCTCGACGCGTTGAGCCGCGACGAACTGCAGGGGCTGGTGGCGCATGAGTTGAGCCATATCCGGGAAGGCGATACGCGCCTGAACATGCGGCTGGCCGGCATGGTGTTTGGACTGGAGATGATTTTCAACCTCGGCGTCGGCATGTGCGAACGGGGTGACAACAATCGGCGTTCTGCGCTGGCGCTACCGGGGCTCGCCATCATGGCGGCCGGTTTTCTGGGCTGGGTCGCGGGTCGGGCCCTCAAGGCGGCTGTATCGCGCCAGCGCGAATTTCTGGCCGATGCGCGTGCGGTGCAGTTCACGCGCAGCAAGGACGGTCTCGGTGGCGTGTTGCGCAAGGTCGCGGGGCGGCGGGGGGCGGGCGTCACACGGGGTTTTCATCCTGCTGTGCAGCACATGCTGTTGGTGGGTCACCAGGCCGCGGCGCATTGGCTGGACTCCCATCCGCCGCTGGCCGAGCGTATTCGCCGCATTTACGGTCGTGCCATGCCGGCACTGCCGCCAGAGCCCGCGTCCGCGCAGGATGAGCTGGCGCCAACGCGGCCTGGCGCCATGCTGTGAACGAACCTGCGATTGTGCGAATAAGCACATCACAAAAGATTCGAACGGCGGGCCACGCACACCCCGGCCGGCTACTGGATACTCCCTATGGCCCGTCCTGTGTGGCGCGTTAAATTGGGTTCCTGTTGAAACTGTGAGGAGAAGCCGTGAAGATTTTCATTTCAAGCACGTCGCTGGCGCTATGCGCGCTTGCTGCGTCATCCCTGAGCCATGCCCAGACTGCACCGGCCCAGGCGCTGTACAACCGCAGCCTGGCGGCCACCTGTGCCAACTGCCATGGCACGGACGGCAGGGCGGTCCAGGGCTCCAGCGTGTTGCCGTTGGCCGGCATGGATAAAAACTACCTCGCGACACAGATGAAGGCCTTCAAGGCAGGTACCCGGCCCGCAACCGTGATGCACCAGATCAGCAAGGGCTACAGCGACGCCCAGATCGACATCCTGGCCAGCTATTTTGCTGCGCAGAAGAAATAAGGAGAACATTCATGCAACGACGTTCCTTTCTCCAGTCTTCCGCCGCCCTGAGCCTGCTCGGCCTCGGTGCCTGCGCCACCACCTCGGTTCCTTCCAAAGCCAAAGTCGTGGTGATCGGTGGCGGCTACGGCGGCGCTACTGCGGCCAAGTATGTGCGGCTGCTGTCGGACTACAAAATCGACGTGGTCCTGATCGAGCCGCAGGCTGCGTTCATTTCCTGCCCGATCTCCAACCTGGTGCTGGGGGGCAGCAAGCAGATCGGCGATGTCACCACGGCCTATACCGGCCTCAGCAAAAACCACGGTGTCACCGTCGTGAGGGACATGGCCAGTGCGATCGATACCGCGAAAAAGACCGTCACGCTCGCCGGCGGTGCCACCATCGCCTATGACAAGCTGGTGGTCTCGCCAGGCATCGACCTGATGTACGGCAGCATCGAAGGCCTGCAACAGGCGCAGGCTTCGGGTCAGATCCTGCAGGCGTGGAAAGCCGGCGCCGAAACCGTGGCGCTGCGCAAGCAGCTCGAAGCCATGCCCGACGGCGGCGTTTACGCGATCACGATTCCCGAAGCGCCTTACCGCTGCCCGCCCGGTCCTTACGAGCGGGCCTCGGTGATTGCCGGCTACTTCAAGGCCGCCAAGCCACGCAGCAAGGTATTGATCCTCGACGCCAATCCGGATGTGACTTCCAAAGGACCGCTGTTCAAGAAGGTCTGGGCCGAGCAGTACAAGGGCATCGTCGAATACCGCGGCCAGCACAAGGCCACGGCCGTCGATGCCAAAGCCGGCGTGATCAAGTTCGACGTGCAGGACGACGTCAAGGCCAATGTGCTCAATGTGCTTCCGTCCATGCGCGCCGGAGCCATTGCTGTGCAGACCGGCCTGAACAACATGGCCAACAACCGCTGGTGCGGCGTCAACTACCAGAGCTTTGAGTCCACCGCCGCGAAAGATGTGTTCGTGCTCGGTGATTCGATCCAGATCGCGCCAGCCATGCCCAAAAGCGGCCACATGGCCAACAGCCATGGCAAGGTTGCGGCGGCGGCTATCGTGGCGCAACTGTCGGGCTGGGAGATCAATCCGGCACCGATGCTGACCAACACCTGCTACAGCTTTGTGGACAACAAGAATGTGGTTCACGTTGCCAGCGTTCATGAGTATGTCGCGGCCGAGAAAACCTTCAAGACCGTGGCCGGCTCCGGCGGTGTCAGCGCCGGCCCGACCGAACTCGAAGGTGTGTATGCGCTGAACTGGGCGAGCAACATCTGGTCCGACACCCTGGCTTGAACTGCCAGGGAAGGGCGTCCGTCCCCCCCATTGGGGGCCGGACCGCCGGCATTGCGGCCCCCCTTGTCCCGTGCAGGGGTGGGATGCCGCGGCAGGCTCGAAGTGAGCGGCCACGGGGCCGAGCCTTGCGGCTGGTCTAATACGGGGTGACCGCCCGTGTCGGGTGGCATCCCCGAGCTCCAATGCAAGACAACCCCACCCTCATCCCCCTGTGGCGCCAGCTCCAGGGGGCTGCTTTTTTACTGATGGCCGTGCGCGCAGGCCGCTCGATGACCGCGGCGCTCGAAGACGTGGACGCCGCGATCCGGCCCGGCGTCCAGGCGCTGGGCTTTCATGCCCTGCGCCAGCTCGGGCGCGCAGAGGCTCTGCGCCAGCAACTGGCCAGCCGCCCGCCACCACCCGAGGCCGATGCGCTGCTCTGCGTGGCATTGGCGCTGATCTGGACAGAAGAGGGGGCACCCTATACCTCGCACACGCTTGTCGACCAGGCGGTCGAGGCCGCCAAGCGCAGCGAGGACACGCGTCATCAGGCCAGCTTCATCAACGGCTGCCTGCGCCGCTTCCTGCGCGAGCGCGATGGGCTGGTGGCGCAGACGGAAAAACATCCGCAAGCCGTCTGGAATCATCCGCAGTGGTGGATAGACCGTTTGCGCAAGGACCATCCGGCGCAGTGGCAGGCGATCCTGCGGGCCAACAACACGCGCGCGCCTCTGGTTCTCCGGGTTAATGAACGAAAAACGACTCCAGCCCACTACCAGCGGGAGCTGACAGCTATCAATATAGGAGCGAATTTGGTGGGCAGGCAGGGCCTTGTCCTGGCGAATGCGCAGCCGGTGCCGTCTTTGCCGGGCTACGCTGAAGGTCACTTTTCGGTGCAGGACGCGGCGGCGCAGCTGGCCGCGCCTTTGTTGCTGGACGGGCTCAGTGCCTCCGGGGGCGGTCGCTTGCGGCTTCTTGACGCCTGCGCTGCGCCGGGAGGCAAAACAGCCCACCTGCTGGAACTGGCCGATGCCGATGTGACAGCGCTCGACATCGACGCGCGCCGCTGCGAGCGCATCGTCCAGAACCTGCAGCGCCTTGGTTTGCAGGCCGATGTGCGGGTCGGTGATGCCGCGCGTCCCGAAGCATGGTGGGACGGCCGGCCGTATGACGGCATCCTTCTGGACGCGCCGTGCACGGCTTCGGGCATCGTCCGCCGGCACCCGGATGTGCGCTGGTTGCGCCGACCCACCGATATTGGGCAACTCGCGGCCGTGCAAAAGCAATTGTTTGATGCATTGTGGCCGCTGCTCAAACCTGGTGGCCGGTTGCTGTACTGCACCTGCTCGGTTTTCCGGGCCGAAGGTGAGCAGCAGGCGCAAACGTTTGTTACGCACCACAAAGACGCTCATTTAATGCCATCCCCCGGTCATTTGCTGCCTCAAAGTGGCGTGACCGGGACCGTCTTCCCGGACAATTTGAACGGTGAGAACGACGGCTTTTATTACGCAATGTTTGAAAAACGCGGGGTTTGAACCTGTGTTGCGGCGAGTGCTGGCGTTTTGCGTCTGCGCGCTGATGGCCTGTGCCGGTCCCGCTGCGCTGGCAGCCGATGTCGCGCAACTGAAATTGGAGCGCTCCGACGAATCGGTGTACTTGTCGGTTGCGGTCCGATTCGATTTGCCGCCCGTCGTCGAAGACGCCTTGCTCAAAGGCATCCCGCTGTTTTTTGTGGCCGAGGCCGACATCTACCGGGATCGCTGGTATTGGTATGACAAACGCATCACCACGGCCACCCGCACCATGCGTCTGGCCTTTCAGCCGCTGACCCGGCGCTGGCGCCTGAATATTCTGCCGGGCGCGATCAGCGTGACCGGTCTGCGTGCGTCCCTGAGCCAGAACTACGACAGCTTGTCCGAGGCCCTGACCGCCATCCAGCGCATTTCCCGCTGGCGCATTGCCGACGCCAACGAAATCGAAGCCGCCTCACGGCACAACGTCGAGTTCCGTTTCCGGCTTGACCTGTCGCAACTACCGCGGCCTTTCCAGATCGGTGTGGCGGGGCAGCGCGATTGGGCCATTGCGGTGGAAGACAGCCGTCAGCTGCTGGCCGAGCCGATCCGGGACATTTCCCTGTCGCCCGACCTGGCCAGGGACGTGGCCAAAGAGGCGGTGAAGTGAACCTCAGGCGCCAGGTGTCGTCCGTGAAAAGCAGTCCGGCCTTCCGCTGGACAGTCGGTGTCGGTGTGGGTGTGATGGCGGCGCTGGGTCTGGTGCTGATGTTCCTGCTGACCCAGGCTACCGGCAACAGGGAGCTGTACGAGCGCAACTACGTCCTTCTGTTTGCGCTGAATGTGGCGGTGGCCGGCCTGCTCCTGCTGGTGATCGGCTGGATCGTGCTTCGCCTGGTGCTGCGTCTGCGCAAGGGCAAGTTCGGCAGCCGGCTGCTGGTCAAGCTGGCGGCGATTTTTGCGCTGGTGGGCCTGATGCCCGGCATGATGATTTACGTGGTGTCCTACCAGTTCGTCTCGCGGTCCATCGAAAGCTGGTTTGACGTGAAAGTCGAAGGCGCGCTCGACGCCGGCCTCAATCTGGGCCGCGTCACGCTCGATACGCTGGCGTCCGAACTGGCCAATAAAACCCGTGTGGCGGCCGGTCAGCTGGCGCAAACGCCTGACGCCACGGCGGGTTTGGCGCTGGAGCGTTTGCGTGATCAGCTCGCCGTCAGCGACGTGGTGTTGTGGTCGGCCTCGGGCCAGATGATTGCCAGCGCCGGGGACTCACGTTATTCCATCAAGCCGGAGCGGCCGCCGGGGCAACTGCTGCGCAACGCGCGCACCCAGCGCGTCGCCACGCAGATCGAGGGTCTGGACGAAGTGGCCCTGCCCGGGGGCGATGTGCCGGGCGTCGAGCCCGCACCCTCCGCTGCACCTGGTTCCGCGGCAGTTGCTGCTGCCGGCGCCCCGAACAACGCTCCCCGCATCAAAGCGCTGGCCCTGGTCAGCAGTCCCGCTGTGGGTTTGTTTGGTGAAAACCGGTTTTTGCAGGTGACCGAGTTGCTGCCTGCCAGTTTCGTGGCCAACGCCATTGCCG